>JAUQVX010000003.1 GCA_039794565.1 Gloeomargarita sp. SRBZ-1_bins_9
GTTTGAGGCGAGCGAATGCAGGTGCAGGGTGGGATAGCAGGCAGCTACGGGATAGGGATAGAGTGAGAGGCTGCACACCCGTTGACCGCTTCATCGTCAACGCTTTGGACGAGTGGGTTCAGGCTGTCAACGCGCATGGCGGCTTTGGTCGTTGGCACTGGGCGGTGGCGCGCCGCCTCAGCGAGATCGGGGACGTGCTGGCGCGTGTCCAGACAGCAAGCACCACCTAAGGCGCAGGAGCACCTAAATCGGGCATACAAGCAAGGGTGGTCGTGCCAACAATCTTCTCTACCGTCCCCTAGCCCTGTAGGGCTGTGTGTCCGCACCGAGGACATGCCTGTGGGCGCTCTTGTGGGCTCGTGTTCGACCTCCGGAGTAGAACCACCTTGCGCATCGTTCTTCTCGCTCCAGTTGCACTTGCTTGCTACTTGCTCTCTTTATCACTCCCACTCGATCGTGCCCGGCGGTTTGGAAGTAATGTCATACACCACGCGGTTGATGCCCGGCACCTCGTTGACGATGCGATTAGCCACCACCTCCAGAAACTCATAGGGCACCTTAGCCCAGTCCGCCGTCATGCCGTCTTCGCTGGTGACCAGCCGCAGGACAATCGGGTAGGCGTAGGTGCGTTTGTCCCCCATGACCCCCACCGAGCGCACCGGCAACAACACGGCAAAGGCCTGCCAAAGCTGGTTGTACAACCCATGCCGGTTGATCTCCTGCCGCACGATCCAGTCCGCCTCCCGCAGCATCTCCAGGCGTTCTGGCGTCACCTCCCCGATGATGCGAATGGCCAACCCCGGCCCCGGAAACGGTTGCCGCTGCACGATCTCCTCCGGCAGTCCCAGGGAGCGGGCCACCTTGCGCACCTCGTCCTTGAATAGCCGCCGCAGGGGTTCAATCAGTTTGAACTGGAGATTTTTCGGTAGCCCCCCCACGTTGTGATGGCTTTTGATCTTGACCGCTACCCGCTCACCCGTTTGGGGGTCCACCGGCCCACCCGCCGATTCGATCACATCCGGGTAGAGGGTCCCCTGGGCCAGGTAATCAAACGGCCCCAAGCGCTGGGACTCCCGCTCAAACACCTTAATAAATTCGTGGCCGATAATGCGCCGTTTTTCCTCCGGGTCGGTCACCCCCTTGATGGCCTCCAGGAACTGGTCCCGCGCATTGACATACTCCACCGGGATGTGAAATTGCTCGTGAAAGAGCTTCAACAACCGCTCCGGCTCCAGCTTGCGCATGAACCCCTGGTCAATAAACACACAGGTAAGCTGGTTGCCAATGGCCTTGTGCAGCAAAAAGGCTAGGGTGGACGAATCCACGCCCCCCGACAACGCCAGCAACACCCGCTTATGGCCCACCTTGGCCCGGATTTCGTTGATGGCCTCCTCCACAAAAGCGGCCGTCGTCCACGTCGGTTCACAGCCGCAGATGTGATAGACGAAATTGCGAATAATGGCCATGCCCCCCTGGGAGTGGGCCACCTCCGGGTGAAATTGCACCCCGTAGAGGTTGCGCTCGTGGTGGGCAATGGCTGCGCAGGGACAATTTTCCGTATGGGCCAGGATGGCAAAACCCTCGGGCAACTGCACCACACTGTCCCCGTGGCTCATCCACATGATGGTGCCGTCCTCCACATTGGTGAGCAAATCGGTGGGGTCGTCAATGTGCAGCGCCGCTCTCCCGTATTCCCCCAGGGCCGAGCGCACCACCTTGCCCCCCAACTGCTGCACCATCAATTGCATCCCATAGCAGACCCCCAGGATGGGGATGCCCAGGTTCCAAATTTCTGGATCACATTGGGGTGCGCCCCGGTCGTACACAGAATTAGGACCGCCGGAAAGAATAATGCCCCGGGGTTGCAACCGACGTAGGGCCTCGGCGGTGGTGTGGTAGGGTAATAACTCGGAATACACCTGCGTCTCCCGAATCCGCCGGGCAATCAGCTCGGAATATTGGGAGCCGAAATCCAAAATGGCAATCATCTGCCGGTGAGCCAAGTCAACACCATCCACAGGCGCACCCTGTCCCAGCCACTACTCCCCCATTCTAACCCGCTGGCGGCGTGTATGAAGTTATGTTAAAAGGTATAGAAGAAACCCCTTATCAGGAAAGCAATCCTATGGATTCGGCCCCGTTACCCCGCACTGAGGAAGAATGGCAGAAAGTACTCACGCCGGATCAGTTTCGTGTATTACGGCAACATGGCACGGAACGCCCCGGTAGCAGCCCCTTGGACAAAAACTATGCTCCGGGTAAGTACTACTGCGCCGGTTGTGGGGCGTTGCTGTTTACCTCCGCGACCAAGTTCAACAGCGGCACGGGGTGGCCCAGTTTTTATGCGCCGGTGGAGGGAGCTATTGGCACCCGTGAGGATTTGTCCTACGGCATGCGGCGGATTGAGGTGCACTGCCAACGCTGTGGGGGACATTTGGGGCATGTGTTTCCCGATGGCCCTGCCCCCACCGGCCTGCGCTACTGTATCAATGGGGTGGCCCTGATTTTTGTCCCGGAAGGGGAGCCGGCGCCTGTGCTTCACCGTTAGGAACTGCCCTTGAGTGCTGCCTACACCCGTCCCCTGGCGCGTCTGATTGAACGGTTGCAACGGCTGCCTGGGATCGGCCCCAAGTCGGCCCAACGGCTGGCCCTATACATCCTCAAGCAACCGGAGGCGGAGGTGCAGGCCCTGGCCCAGGCACTTCTGGAGGCCAAACAACAGGTGGGCCATTGCCAAATCTGCTATCACCTATCGGCGGAACCGGTGTGTGACATCTGCGCCGACCCAGACCGGGATGATGAGGTCATCTGTGTGGTGAGCGACTCCCGGGATGTGATGGCCCTGGAAAAAACCCGCGAGTACCGGGGCAAGTACCACGTCCTGGGGGGGGTGATTTCCCCGATGGATGGCATCGGCCCGGAGCAACTCACCATCGCTGCCCTGGTGAAACGGGTGGGGGAACGGCCCATCAAAGAAGTCATCCTAGCCCTCAGCCCCACGATCGAAGGGGAGACCACCATTTTGTACCTGGGGCGTCTGCTCAAACCCCTGACCCGGGTGACGCGGATTGCCTTTGGGTTGCCGGTGGGGGGGGATTTGGAGTACGCCGATGAGTTGACCCTGGCCAAAGCCCTGGAGGGACGGCGGGAGCTTTAGGGGGGCAATAATATATATAGACACCAAAAGGGCTTTGGAGGCGTGTGGAGAAAGGCACGCTGATTGAATTTGAAACCGATGGGGAGACCCGGCTGGGGGTGATCCAGCGCCCGGATGGCAAAAAGAACTGGATTGCCGCCGATGCCCAGGGGCGGACCTACAGCGTACACCCCCGCCAGATCAGTTTTGTGGCCCTAGGCCGTTCCTATACCGTCGAGGATATCGCCGACTTTGCCCAAACCGCCGATGCCTACACCGACCCGGACGCCCTAGAGGTGGCCTGGGAATTGCTCAGCAGTGAAAACCGGCTGGTGAATCCCGAAGAATTGGCCCAGCTACTGTTTAACCAAACCGACCCCCCCTTGTGCTACGCCGCCCACCGCCTGTTGCGCCAGGACCGGATTTTCTTCAAGCAAAAGGGGGCATACTACGAACCCCGTCCCCCCCAACAGGTCCAGGACATCCGCCACCAACTCCAAAAGGCAGCGCAAAAACAACAGGAAACCCAAGCGTTTTACACCAAAGTCCACCAAGCGCTGGCGGGGGAAACGGTGACCTGGACGGCCAAGGAACGGCAAATTTTGGAACAGGTGGAACAGTTTGTTATCGTAGAGGGGCAACCGGCGCGTGCTGTGGCGGAACTGCTAACCCAGTTGAACCGGGGGGTGACCCCAACCGAAGCGCGAGGGCTGCTGGTCGCCCTGGGCTGGTGGCATCCCCACGAGAATCTGGCCCTCCGCCGTAGTTCCGTGCCCACCACCTTTCCCCCCGCCGTTTTGGAGGCGGCCGCTATGCGCCTGGACCACCCGCCCCCGGACCCCGATGCCCCCTGGCGTCAGGATTTGACGGGTCTGAAGGTCTATACGATTGACGACAGCAGCACCCAGGAAATTGACGATGGCCTGAGCTGGGAACGACTCCCCGATGGCCAGGAACGCCTGTGGATTCATATCGCCGACCCGTCCCGCTGGTTGACGCCGGGGGATGTGCTCGACCAGGAGGCCCGCCGCCGCAGCACCAGCGTTTATCTGCCTACCGGGGTCATTCCCATGTTTCCCGAGGCCCTGGCCACCGGTCCCATGAGCCTGCAGCAGGGTCAAACCTGTTGCGCCCTCAGTTTTGCGGTGACATTGGACCCCGCGGGGGCGGTTGCCGACTACCGGATCATGCCCAGTTGGGTGCGCCCCACCTACCGGCTCACCTACGACGACGTGGATGAACTGTTGGCGTTGCAGGAGTCCAACGAAGGGGAGTTGTCGCACCTGTACCGGTGGGCGCAGCGGCGCTTGGCCTGGCGCTTGGCCCAGGGGGCGATCCAGATTCAGATGCCGGAGGCGACCATCCGGGTGGTGGATGACCAGGTGGACGTGCAAGTGCAGCAGCCATCCCCCGCTCGCCTGCTGGTGGCGGAAATGATGATCCTGGCTGGGGAGGTCACCGCCCGCTATGCCCAGGCCGCCGGGTTGCCTATGCCCTTTCGTTCCCAAGCCCAGCCAGAGTTGCCCCCGGAGGAAGAACTCCAGCAACTGCCGAGTGGGCCGGTGCGCACCTTGGCCATCCGCCGCTGTCTGACTAAAAGCGAGGTCAGTGTAACCCCCGGTCGCCACGCCAGTTTGGGCTTAGAGGCCTATGTGCAGGCGACATCCCCCATCCGGCGCTACGGGGATTTGCTGGCCCACTGGCAACTGAAGGCCCACCTGCGGGGGGAACCACCGGTTTTCGATGCGACCCAATTGCAAACCATCCTCCAGGGGGTGACAGCGGCAACCCAGGAAGCCAGCGCTGTGGAACGCCAAACCAACCGCTACTGGAGCTTGGAGTACCTGCGCCGCCATGCCGATACCATCTGGACGGCGGTGGTCCTGCGCTGGCTGCGAGAAGAGGGGGACCTGGTGCTGGTGCTGCTGGAAGAATTGGGGCTGGAATTGTCCATGCGGGTGCAACGGTCGGTGAAATTGGGAGAGCAACTCCGGGTGAAGGTGACCCATGTGGACCCCTACCGGGATGTCATCCATTTGCAGGAGGTCACCGGCCCCTAAACTGTGCCGCCCCGGCTATTTTCATAAAAATTTTCGGTGGTACTCGGGGACGGGAAAACGCCTGGGTTAGAATCAGGGTGGTGAGGGAATGCCAAAAAACGTAATGGTTGGTCGGTGCAGGGGGGTTCAGGATGACGATTGATACATCAGATTTGAGCTTGACAGACCGCCTAATGTTCCTGCGGAATGTACCGATTTTTCGGGGGATCAATGATTACGATTTCCTGCGGGATTTGGCGGAGCAAATGATGGAACTGCGCTTTCAACCAGGGGAAACGATTTTTGAGCGGGGGGACATCGGTCAACTGTTTTACATCCTCTCGGCGGGCCAGGTGAAGATTCACATCGGCGAGGTGGAGTTGGCCCGGTTGGAGGCTGGTGCCTACTTTGGGGAGATGTCCCTTTTTGACAGCGAACCCCGCTCGGCGTCGGTGACCGCGTTAACCCCCTGCACCTGCCTGTGTCTGTCCCAGCCGCAAATGCAGGAAGCCATTCTCAACAACCCGGCCATTGCCCTGAATATCATCCAGAACCTGTGTCAACGGATTCGGCGGCTCAACCAGTTGGTCAGCGTGGGGACCTATGCAGCTTAGCCGGGGCGGTCAGGTCAAGCGGGTACTGCGCATCGTGCTGGGCTATAACTTGGCCATCTTCGGGGTGAAACTCGCGGTGGGCTTGGGGACCGGTTCCCTGGCGATCGTGGCGGATACCCTGCACAGCTTGACCGATTGCCTCAGCAGTGGAGTGGGCCTGGTGACCCAGAGCTGGGCTAAACCGGAGCCGGACCGGGAACACCCCTACGGCCACCAGAAATTTGAGGCGGTGGGGGCGCTGGTGATTGCCGTGTTGCTGGGGGTGGTGAGTTTTGAGGTGATCCAGCAGGCGGTGGTGCGGCTGATGGCAGCAACCCCTCCACCCCGTTTTCGCCTGGCGGATTTCGCTTTGTTGCTGCTGGTGTTGCTGGTCAACAGCGCCATCACCTGGTACGAGTACCAGCAGGGCCAACGGCTGGACAGTCCCATCCTGCGGGCGGATGCCCTACACACCCTGGGGGACCTGTGGATCAATCTCACGGTGCTGGTGGGGATGGCGGGGGTATTGGCCGGCTGGACCTGGCTGGATACGGTGTTGGCGATTCCAGTGGCGGCCTTGGTGCTCTACAGCGGCTGGCGGATTCTAACCATCAACTTGCCCTGGCTGGTGGATGCGATGGCGATTGCGCCGGAGGCCATTGCTCGCCTGGCAACCCAGGTGCCCGGGGTCGAGAGTTGCCACGACATTTCTTCCCGGGGGGTGGTGGGACGGCAGGTGTTTATCGAATTGCACCTGGTGGTGACAACCCAGGATTTAACCACCGCCCATCGGGTGAGCGAGCAGGTGGAGGCCCTGTTGCAAAAACACTACGGCCCGGCCCGGATTACCATTCACATCGAACCGAGTCCCGGTGATTTGCCAGCGGAGCCGACCGGTTGATACAGTAGAACCAAAACGAGGACAGACCCATGGTCAGTACGCCAGAAATGTGGTTGCAGCAGGGATTCCGGGCCTTGTTGGGTTGCGCTAGCACCGTGGTGGAGTGGGTGCAGGATGAGCAAAAACGCCAGGCCCAACTCCAGCAATGGCAGCGGGAGATGCAGCAACTGGTGCAGGAGTTAGTCGCCAAGGGGGAAAAAACCGAAGCGGAGGCCCGGGAATTTGTCGAACGCCTGTTTGGCCGTCAGACTTCGCCGCCGCCGGCATCTCCACCCGTGGAGGTCACCATTCAAGAGGACAACCCACCCACCCAGGCGGCGGCCCAATTGCAGGAACTGACCCAGGAGCTGGCTGCGTTGCGGGAATCCCTAGAACAATTGCGCCCGGATGACCCTGCTTAAAGGGGGGGCTTCTGCTAGAGTGGGGGTAGTTTGCCTAGAGGAGGCCGATGCCCCATCCCCTCTACATCGCCTTTATCTGGCACCAGCATCAACCGTTCTATAAAAGCCTGCTCACCGGGGAATACCGGCTGCCCTGGGTGCGTTTGCACGGCACTAAAGATTATTTGGATTTGTTGTTACACCTGACCCGTTACCCCACCTTCCATCACACCATTAACCTGGTGCCGTCGCTGCTGGTGCAAATCGAGGACTACGTCCAAGGGCGGGCCATGGACCCCTACCTGGCCGTGAGCCTGAAGGCCGCTGCTGACCTGAACGAATGGGAGCGCCATTTTGTCGTCACCAGTTTTTTTGATGCCCCCCACCGCACCATGATTGACCCCTACCCGACCTATCGCCGCCTGTACGAGCAGGTGCAGACCAAGGGACGGGCCTGGTGTCTGGAAAACTGGTCGCTCCAGGATTTTGAGGATTTGTTGATGTGGCACAACTTGACCTGGCTGGACCCCCTGTTCCGGGAACGTCTGGATGTGCAAACCTGGTACGAACGCGGGCAAGGGTTTACTCTGGCGGACCGGCAGGCCCTCTGGCAAATCCAACGGGAGATTCTGGCCCAGATCATCCCGGAGCATCGCCGCTGGCAGGAGGCCGGTGTGATCGAACTCACCACCAGTCCCTATACTCACCCCATCCTACCCCTGTTGGCGGATACGGAGTCGGCGCGGGTGGCCGTTCCCCAATTACCTTTACCGCAACAGCGGTTTTGCTGGCCCCAGGACGTTAGTTGGCAATTGGAAAAGGCATGGGCCCATTATCAACAGACCTTTGACTGTACTCCCAGGGGGCTATGGCCGTCGGAACAAGCAGTGAGTCCGGCGATTCTCGAGCCGGTGGTGCGCCAGGGGTTTCGTTGGTTGTGCAGCGATGAGGGGGTGCTAGCCGCCAGCTTGCGCCGACCCATCGAGCGGGATGGTCAAGGGCAGGTCCTGGCGCCGGATGACCTCTATCGTCCCTACCGCATGTCCACCCCCGCCGGGGACTTGGCCCTGGTCTTCCGGGACCATCGGCTCTCGGATTTGATTGGGTTTTCCTACTGTCATGTGCCGGTGGAAAAGGCGGTGGCGGATTTCGTAGGCCGGTTGGGGCATATTCACGCCCGCGCCCAGGAGGAAACAACCGCCAACGACCCCTGGCTGGTGACCATTGCCTTGGATGGGGAAAATTGTTGGGAGCACTACCCCCAGGATGGGGGGCCGTTTTTGGAGGCCTTGTTCAGCGCCTTGAGCCGGGACGAACGATTTTGCGGGGTAACGGTATCGGAGTTTTTGGCCCAGTTTCCGCCCCGGGTTACCCTGGAGCACTTGCACAGCGGGTCGTGGATTGAAGCTAGTTTCACTACCTGGATCGGCGACCCGGTGAAAAATCGGGCGTGGGATTACCTAGCCCAGGCGCGGGCCGTTTTCGCAGGGGTGGAGCGACCCTCGGCGGCGGCCTGGGAAGCTTTAGCAGCGGCGGAGGGATCGGATTGGTTCTGGTGGTTCGGGGCGGGGAACAGTTCCCGGCTGGACCCGGTGTTTGATGCCCTGTTTCGGGAGCATTTGCAGGCCTTGTATCGGTATCTGGGACAAACACCCCCGGACGTCCTGGATTACCCCTTAGAACCCCAGCAATTTCCTGGAGATTATCCGCCGGAGGGGTTGATCCATCCAGTCATTGATGGGCAGGGGGATGAGCAGGACTGGTTCCAGGCGGGTCTGGTGCGGGTAGGTACGGCGCGGGCCACGATGTACCAACGGCATCCCATCGAGGCGATTCGCTACGGCGCCGACCATTTGCATTTCTATGTGCGGGTGGACTTTCAACCGGAGTTTTTACCGGCCAAGGCGGATTTCACCAGCTTGCACCTGGTCTGGTTTTATCCGGGACAGTTGGGACAGACCAGCCCGATTCCCCTGGCGGAGGTGCCGGACATTCCCCCCTGTAACTACCGCTTCCGCCATCACCTGGGGGTCCATTTGCAGGAACGGTTTTGCTGGTTGGCGGTGGCCGGCCCTGACGATACCTGGATACCCCAACCCACCACCAGTCAGATGGCCCTGGGGAGCTGCTTGGAAATTGCCGTGCCCTGGGGGGAGTTGCAGGTGGCTCCTAATTGGTCCGTGTCTCTACTGCTGGTGCTGGGTCGGACGGGACAGTTTCGGGGGTACTTGCCCGATCAGGGCTTGTTGAACTTGGCGGTACCGTGAGAGACATCTGCTTGGCGTATCCCACCGCGTAATAGCCCAGCATGGTGGCAATCGTCAAGGCGAGTAACAACAGTACCACCACCAATGCCTGACCCCGCTCAGTGAGCCCCATTTGCGCCAACTGCCCCTTGCCGGTGGTGATTTCCCCCACCACTAAACAGACCATCCCGATCATCGCCAGCCGCCCGTTCCACTTCTCGGCCACATGGGTAAAGCCAAACGTACCTTCACCCGTGGGATTCACATTCACCTTGTCCAACAACCGCCGCATGTTCTGCCTCAACGTCACCACTTGTGACAAATTGTTACATTTGGTTAAGGGATTTGTCCAGGTGGGGGTTATTTGGCCAGGCCGTGTTCCAGGGCGAAGCGGACCAATTCGGTGCGGCTGTTGGTGCCGGTTTTGGCAAACAGGCGGCTGACGTACTTTTCCACGTTGCGGACGCTGGTGTTCAAGCGGTGGGCGATTTCTTTGTTCATTAGCCCCTGGGCCAGGAGTTCCAGAACGCTGCGTTCCCGGGGGGTTAGCTCGATAGGTGGAGGTTCCTTGGGAAGGAGGTGCCCCTGCTGGGTCAACAGGGCTTTAATTTCGGCCAACTGCTGCACCACATCGGGGGAGGGGGGTTCCTTGCGGCGCAGGAGGTTTTCGATCACCGCCACCAGTTCCTCCGGGTCAAAGGGTTTGGGGATATAGGCGTCCACCCCGGCGCGAAACCCGGCAATCCGGTCCTTGGTCAGTCCCCGGGCGGTGAGAAAAATTACCGGCAGGTGGTGAAAACGGGGGTCCTGGCGCAGGCGCTGCAGAAACTCGTAGCCATTCACCTGGGGCATCATGATGTCGGAGACCACCACATCGGGGCGCTGCTGTTGCAACAGTTCCCAGGCGACCTGGGCGTTGGGGGCGGTGGTGACTGTAAAACCGCTGTCTTCGAGGTAGGCTTGGACGGCTTGGCGTAAACCAGGCTCGTCATCCACCAACAGCACATGGGGAGACATGGCGATACTAAAAAGGGGCTTGGCTACTAACTTAGGCGTTGCCGGCGGGGGTCGTCAACGGACTGATGACAGGGGTGTGATAGACTAGCAGCCAACACCAGGGCAGGGAACGGACGTGGCAGGCTGGTTCCGGCATGGGTGGGAGACGGGGAGGCGTTGGTCCGGCTGGCCGGCAGTGGTGGGGGGATGCCTGGTGGGGCTGGTCATCACCGGGGTGCGTTGGGTAGGAGCATTCCAGCCCCTGGAGTTGGCCCTTTATGACCAAATGCTGCGCTGGCGCCCGCCTGAGCCAACCGATAAACGGGTGCTGGTGGTGGGAATTACCGAGGCCGATATTCAGCGCCTGGGGCAGTGGCCTCTACGGGATGGTGTCCTGGCCAGGGCAATCCAGGTGTTACTGGCGGCCCAACCTCGGGTCATCGGCCTGGACTTGTACCGAGACATTCCCCAGCCCCCCGGCACCGCCCACCTGCACCAGCTACTGGCCCAAAACCCTCATCTCATCGTGGTTTGCAAGTTAGGGGATGGCCAAAGTCCCGGGATTAAACCACCGCCGGTGGTGACGCCGGAAACGATGGTGGTGCGGGTGGGGTTTGCCGACATTCTGGTAGATGCGGGGGGAACGGTGCGCCGGGCCTTGCTGGGGGTGCGACCGGACCCGAGTGCGCCCTGCCCGACCCCCCATGCCTTAGCAGTCCAGGCGGCGTTGCGGTATTTAGCTCCCCTGGGCATTCAACCCCGCCAAACCCCCGACGGCACGATTGTCTTGGGCCGGGGAGTTTTCCCGCGCTTAACCCCTCGCAGTGGGCCGTACCAGGGACTCGACGACCGGGGGTACCAAATCCTGTTGAACTACCGGGGGGCGCGCCAGGGGGTTGCCCAGGTGACCTTGGGGGAACTGCTGGCGCACCAAGTGCCACCGGCGCTGATCCGGGACCGGTTGGTGTTGATCGGGACCACGGCTGCCAGCGCCAAGGATGAGTTCTATACCCCCTACAGCGCCGGATTAACCGATGACCAGAAAATGGCGGGGGTGGTGATTCATGGCCAAATTGCCAGCCAGCTCATCAGCGCCGCCCTCGACGGTCGCCCCCAGATTTGGTACTGGCCCCAGGGGTGGGAAATTGTATGGACCTGGGTCTGGGCCGGGGTGGGGGGACTCCTAGGCTGGCGATTGCGGCATCCTTGGCAGTTGGCGCTGGGTCTAGTGGCTGGGGTGCTGGGCCTGGGTGTGCTGGCAGTGGCCTTGTTGCGGGTGGGGGGGTGGATTCCCCTGGCGCCGCCAGTCCTGGGCTGGATGACCGCAGCGATGGGGGTGGTAGCCTACAGGGCCTACGAAACTGACCGGCAACATCGGCTAGTGGCAGCCAAGGTGGCCCAACAGCAGGAACAAATTACCCGGCTCCAGACCCTGTTGGCCACTACCCAGGTGACCGCCCTAGGACCCTTGGGGACGCAACCAACGCGGCAGGAAACTGGATTGCTGGCGGGTCGTTATCAGGTGGAGCGGGTGTTGGGGAAAGGGGGGTTTGGCTGCACCTATCTGGCCCATGACACCCAGCGCCCGGGGCGTCCCCCCTGTGTCGTCAAGCAATTGCGACCGGCCCGCACTGATGCCCAGTTCCTGGAGATTGCCCGGCGCCTGTTCAACACGGAGGCGGAAATTTTGGAAGTCTTAGGTCGGCACCCCCAGATTCCCCAACTCCTGGCCTATTTTGAAGAAAACCAAGAGTTTTACCTGGTGCAGGAGTACATCGAGGGAACGGGGCTGGACCAGGAATTAACGCCGGGGCAAACCCACGATGAAGCCTATACCCTGGCCCTGCTGCGGGGCATTTTAGAGGTGCTGGCGTTTGTCCATGCCCATCAGGTCATCCACCGGGACATCAAACCGGCCAATCTGATCCGGCGGGCCAAGGACCAGCGCTTGGTGTTGATTGACTTTGGGGCCGTCAAGCAGATCCGTCCCGCCATCGGCCACGACGAAACCGAGTACACCGTGGCGGTTGGCACCCGCGGCTATGCGCCGAGTGAACAGATGGGCGGACGCCCCCAACTCAACAGCGACCTGTATGCGGTGGGGATGATTGCCATCCAGGCCCTGACGGGCAAACCCCCCCGGGATTTGGAATTGCACCCCGATACGGGATTGCCCATTTGGCGGCCCTATGCCCAGGTCAGTCCCCGCCTGGCGGATATACTAGACAAAATGGTGGCTTACTTCTACACCGAGCGCTATCAAACGGCCATCGAGGTGCTGCGGGATTTGCAGATGTTACTTTAAGACCAAGCAAGGTCACCACTGGCGGTGGAGTTAGCCATGGAAGAACCCCTGTACATCCAACTGACCTGGAACGATCCCCAAACCGGGGCGGTCAATCAGCAGACCTACCTGCCTCCCATTGCCATTGGCCGTGAATACGACCAGATGCCCAGTCACCTGGGGGGCAAACCCGTCAACCGCCTGGTTTTACCGGACCGGCAGATTTCCCGGTATCACGCCCTGATCATCAGCAGCGGCGGAAAAGTCCTTCTCACGGACCGCAGCGCCAACGGCACCGAACTCAACGGGGAACGGTTCCACCAAGCCAGCCGCGTCCTGCACGGTCAAGACGTCATTCGCCTGGGCAGTCACCGCATCACCGTCACCTTCACCACCACCAACGACCCCAATGCCACTCAGATCAACACCCCCACCACCGCCGCCCCCCATACCCTAAGCCCCAAACAGCCCGCCAGTTACACCGGCTTGGTCATCGTCCTGGCCCTGGTGCTGGTGATGATTGCCGCCGCCGCCACCTGGACCCTGGTGACCACCCTTCTGGAGCAGTTCCGTCCCAAATCCTCGCCCCCTTCCCCGCAGGTCATGGCCTGGAACCGATGAAACAGGAATGGTTTATCTATCCGGTGCAAGTTTATCCCCAGGACACCGACTATGCGGGCGTTGTTTGGCACGGGCGCTACCTGTACTGGCTGGAACAAGCGCGGGTGGCCTGGTTAGACCAGCAGGGCATCAAGTTCAGGGACCTGGTGGCCGCCAATTGCGATTTACCCGTGGTGGATTTATTCATCCGTTACCATCGGCCCGTTTACTTGGGGGATGAAGTGCTGGTGAAAACGCGACTCCGGCCCCGCCAGGGGGTACGTTTAGTGTGGGATTACGAGTTAACCCGGCAGGGGGAACCCGTTTGTACGGCGGTGGTCTCCTTGGCTCCCCTGAATCGCCTCACTGGCAAACTCTACCGACGCCTGCCCCCCCTGCTCGATCGGGTTTTCGCGGCATGGGAACGGGATGGCCGATGGGTGTAAAGCTACGGCAGCCAGGAGGTACAGCTAAGGAACCAGGTTTTGATACCATCCCCGGCGAAACACCCCCAAAAAAACAGACCATTTTAATAGGGCCAATCCGTGGCCGATAAACCTGCTCCCGGTGATGCTGCGCAGGATGCAGAAGCCTTATGCCGAGGGATCGCAACAGGGCAGATGACCGGCCATGTAATTGGCCGAAAAACCCATGGGGAACACCATAGGTCTTAACATCATGCCAAGGCAGCGCCTAGCAGGGGGAAAACTGCAGTTAATTCCCGGGCAAACCGAACTTGACCAGGAGACTGCTGCCCGTATTCCGTGACGCTATTCTAGTTCCTGATGTGGGAGAATCGTCTGTTCACCATGCATCCCCCGCGTTTGATCTTGGCTTCGGCGTCACCGGCTCGGCGGCAACTGCTGCGGCAAATCGGCATCGAACCGGTGGTTTGTCCCAGCGGTGTGGACGAAGAGGCTATTACGGCCCCGGACCCCCAAACCCTGGTGAGGACCCTGGCGACCGCCAAAGCCCAAGCAGTGGCCCGCCGGTTTGACCCGCCCGGGGTGGTCCTGGGGTGTGATTCCCTGTTGGAACTCGACGGGGTGGTCCATGGCAAACCGGAAACCCCTGAAGCGGCGGTTGCCCAACTGGAAAAGCTCAGCGGTCGGCACGGCCATCTGCATACAGGCCACACCCTGATTGACCTGAGCACGGGGGAAACCCTCAGCCGCGTCGCCACCACCCAGGTCTTTTTTGCCCGGTTGACCCCCGCCCAGATAAGCGCCTACGTCCAAACGGGGGAACCCCTGCAGTGCGCCGGCGCCTTTGCCCTGGAAGGTAAAGGGGGCCTGTGGGTAGAACGCCTCACCGGCTGCCCCAGCAACGTCATCGGCCTCAGCCTGCCCCTGCTGCGGGAGATGATGCAACACCTGGGCTACGACCTCACCCAGTACTGGGAATCTAAAGTTTTGCAAACATCTTCCCAGGATTGTTAAATTTGATAGGCTTTTGCCAGGGATAACTGTGCTAGCAGTAGGGGCAGACTAAGCTAGAGGAAGGGGGGTTAACCACAAGGGCTATGAATACCGCTGAGTTATTGGTGCATTGTTTAGAAAATGAGGGTGTGGAATATATTTTTGGGTTACCCGGTGAGGAGAATTTGGACCTGTTAGAAGCCATTAGTCACTCTTCGATTCAGTTCATCACGACCCGCCACGAACAGGGAGCGGCTTTTATGGCGGATGTGTACGGGCGATTGACGGGGCGGGCAGGGGTGTGTTTATCTACGTTGGGGCCGGGGGCCACAAATTTAATGACCGGGGTGGCGGATGCCAATTTAGACGGGGCGCCCCTGGTGGCCATTACCGGACAGGTGGGCACGGACCGCATGCACATTGAATCCCACCAATACCTAGACTTGGTGGCCATGTTTGCGCCGGTGACCAAGTGGAACGCCCAAATTGTTCGCCCCAGCATTACCCCGGAAATTGTGCGTAAGGCCTTTAAAATTGCCCAGCAGGAAAAACCGGGGGCTGTGCACATTGACCTGCCGGAAAATATTGCCGCCATGCCCGCTGCCGGTTATGCCTTGCGCCAGAATCGCCAGGAGAAAATTTGCGCTTCGGAGCGGAGTATTTCTCTGGCGGCAGAGGCCATTGAAAATGCCCATAGTCCTTTAATTTTGGTGGGCAATGGGGCGATTCGCAATCAGGCCCACGAGGCGCTAACGGCCTTTGCCGAACAACTTAACATTCCGGTGGCCAATACGTTTATGGGCAAGGGGGTGATTCCCTATACCCATCCCCTGGCCCTTTGGAGTGTGGGGCTGCAACTGCGGGACTACATTAACTGCGCCTTGGAGCACACGGATTTGGTGATTGCGGTGGGGTATGATTTGGTGGAGTACTCTCCCAAAAAATGGAATCCCCAGGGCACGATTCCCATTATTCACATCGCCCAAACGGCGGCGGAAATTGACAGTAGCTATATCCCCATTGTAGAGGTGGTGGGGGACATTTCCGCATCGTTGCAAGCGATTTCCCAGCGTACCAATCGGCGGGGGAAACCGGACCCCTATGCCCTGCGCTATCGGGATGAGATTCGCGCAGACTACGAGCGCTACGCCCAGGACACGTCTTTTCCCATCAAGCCGCAAAAGTTAATTTATGACCTGCGGCAGGTGCTCGGCCCCGATGACATTGTGATTTGCGATGTGGGGGCGCACAAGATGTGGATGGCTCGGCATTACCACTGCCTCAAACCCAATACCTGTTTGATTTCCAATGGTTTTGCGGCCATGGGGATTGCGGTGCCGGGGGGGATTGCAGCCAAATTGGTGGCGCCGGACCGCCATGTGGTGGCCGTAACCGGGGATGGGGGCTTTATGATGAACTGCCAAGAGCTGGAAACGGCCCTGCGGGTAGGGACGCCCTTTGTCACCATCATCTTTAACGATGGGGGGTACGGTCTGATTGAGTGGAAGCAGTACCAGCACTACGGCCATAGTCAGTACATCCGCTTTAACAATCCCGATTTTGTCAAGCTGGCGGAAAGCATGGGGCTGAAGGGCTACCGGCTAGAAACCACGGAGGAGTTTATCCCTACCCTCAAAACGGCGCTAGAGCAACCGGTGCCGACGGTGATTGACTGCCCAGTGGATTATCGGGAAAACCTGCGCTTTACCCAGCGGGCGGGGGATTTGGTCTGTCGGATTTAATCTGGCAGAATAGAAAAAGTACAGCATTGGTGCCATAGGTGGTGGGCGCTCTGGTCAAGTCGCGGTCGTCGTTGGATTACGGGTTGATTGGTAACGGGCGAATTTGTGCCTTGGTGTCCAGGTCAGGGAGTATTGAGTATCTGTGTATGCCAACTTTTGATAGTCCGTTTGTGTTTGACCGGTTGTTAGATGGGGAACGGGGGGGCTATTTTGCCATCGAACCGGTGGATAGCCATCTCTACACCGTCCGGCAGGTGTACGAGCGCAACAGCAATGTTTTGCTCACGATTTTTGAGTCGGCGTTTGCCGGTTTTGTGATTCATGATTTTGCGCCCCGGTGGGAGATTTGGGATGGGAATCGGTCCTATACGCCGCCGGAGCTGTGCCGCTATATCGAGGTGCGCCACGGGGAGCCGGAATTGATTATCCATTACCACCCCAAACCGGGGTACCACCCCGAGCTGGCGGAGTTGACGATTGTGAACGAGAGCACGATTTCCTCCCCCCACCAGGACAATCAATTGTTTTTGGTGACCAACATTTCCCCGGTGCAGATTGTGGGTCGGGAGCCGGTGCGCCTGAAAGGGGATGCGTTTTTGAGCCTGTCTTACTACCAGCCCATCCATGACCATTCCGTGGGGGCGATTAAGGAAAAGCTCATGCGCACCAACCACTACTGGCAGCGGTGGGTGAAGCATTGCTATTTGCCCAATGAATATCAAAGTCAAATTATTCGGTCGGCGTTGACCCTCAAACAAATGATCTATGAGCCGACGGGGGCGATTATTGCAGCGCCAACGACCAGCCTGCCGGAGATTGTGGGGGGGGTGCGCAACTGGGATTACCGCTACTGTTGGATTCGCGATTCGTTTTTTACAGTCAACGCCCTGCTGAAAATTTCCAAATTTGAGGAGACGGAAAATTTTGTTTCCTATTTGTCGAAGATCGTTTTGTCCCACACGGATTACCTAAAACCCCTATACACGATTGAGGGGCATGATGTGCCGACGGTGACCTATCTGGATTATCTGCCGGGCTATCGCAACAGCCGACCGGTGCGCATCGGCAATGACGCGACGCTACACCACCAAACGGATGTGTACGGGGAGGCGCTGCTGAGCATGTACCCGGTGTTTGTGGATGAGCGGGTGGTGTGCCCCGATTGCGATATGCTCTGGACCTGCGTGGAGCGGCTGGTGAATTTGGCGATTGAGAAGTTTCCGGAAAAAGACAACGGTATTTGGGAGATCGGCAACCGACCGGACCATTACACGTTCTCGAAAATGATGTGTTGGGTGGCGGTGGACCGGGGTTGTAAAATTGCCTACAAACTGAAGCGGCTGTCGGCTTACCGCAAGTGGAATCAAAAACGGAAATTGATGCGGGAGATGATTTTGGGGATGGCCTGGAATGAGGAACGGCAGGCTTTTACCCAGGCCTATGGCAAACCGGATTTGGATGCTAGCAATTTGCTGATGCCCATTCTCGGGATCATTGACCCCAAGGACCCCCGCATGCTGGCTACGATTAAGCGTTCGGAAGAGGAATTGATGGTGGATGGTCTTATCTTTCGCTACACGAACCAAGACGAGTTAGGCTTCCCGGAAAATGCCTTTACCATCTGTACGTTCTGGTTTATTGATGCCCTAACCCTGTCGGGACAAAAGCGCAAGGCGCGGAGCTACTTTGAACATGTGCTTTCCTTTGGGAATCACTTGGGGTTGTTTTCGGAGGACATTAACCAAAAAACGGGGGAACTGACAGGGAATTTTCCCCAGGCCTATACCCATGTGGCCATTATTAATTCAGCGATGTTGTTGGCCCAGAGCTAAGAGGAACCCACTATGACGGAAGCGAAAGCGCTACAGGTGCCCGCCACCAGGGAGTTGCAAACACCGGGGCGTCTCATCATTGTGTCCAATCGGGAACCCTACACGATTCAGACCCATGGGAATGAAATTCGCATTGAGCGGTTGCCGGGGGGGTTGGTGT
The DNA here is from genome assembly GCA_039794565.1 of Gloeomargarita sp. SRBZ-1_bins_9. Taxonomy (NCBI): domain Bacteria; kingdom Bacillati; phylum Cyanobacteriota; class Cyanophyceae; order Gloeomargaritales; family Gloeomargaritaceae; genus Gloeomargarita; species Gloeomargarita sp. SRBZ-1_bins_9. The sequence continues at coordinate 18,328 of JAUQVX010000003.1, forward strand.
CGGCTTTGGACCCGGTTTTGCGTCGGCGGGATGGCATCTGGATTTGTTGGGAGGATGCGTCGAAACGGTCCGTGGAGGTGGATGATGTTTCTAGCGATGATGACTCGATTGACTGGGACAGGATTGAGCTGCCCTACCGCATCCATCCGGTGCCTTTGACGCAGGAGGAAATCAATCACTATTACTACGGCTATGCCAATACGCGTCTGTGGCCCCTGTTTCACTACTTCATTTCCCGGTGCAACTTTTTTGATGAGCGGGACTGGCCCAACTATGTAACGGCCAACCAAAAATTTGCCGATGCGGTGGTGACTTGCACGACCCAGGAGGACTGGATTTGGGTGCAGGATTATCACTTGCTGTTGGTGCCGGAGTTGGTGCGGCAACAGTGCCCACACCACAAAATCAGCTTGTTTTTGCACATTCCGTTTCCGGCGCTGGAGGTGTTTAAGATATTGCCTAAGCGGGATGTGATTCTGCGGGGGATGTTGGGGAGCGACCTGCTGGGGTTCCATATCCCGGATTACGCGGAGTATTTTTTGGATGCGGTGGAGCGGTTGCTGCCGGCGGAGGAGGTGCAGGTATGCCGCGCGGAAAAATGTATTTTTTATCAGGGGCGGCGGATTCAGGTGGGGGCGTTTCCCATTAGTATTGATGTCAAAAAAATCGAGGGGCTGGTGCGCTCTCCTACTCTGCAAGCCAAGGCCAAGCAACTGCGGGAAACCTATCCGGTGGAATACATCGGCATTAGTGTGGACCGGTTGGATTACACCAAGGGCATTTTGGAAAACCTGGAGGCGCTGCAGGTGTTTTTTGAGAAATATCCCCAGTATCTGGAGCGATTTTCTTTCATTCAAATTGCGGCGCCTACCCGCACGGCGGTACCGGCCTATCAGCAGATGCGGGAACAGGTGGAGCAGGCGATTGGGCGCATTAATGGGCTGTTTTCCCGTAATAACTGGGTGCCCATCTACTACTTCTACCGCAAGTTTTCTTTGGAGGAGGTGCTCACCTATTTCCTGATCGCGGATGTGGCGATGATTACGCCCCTGCGGGATGGGATGAATTTGGTGGCGAAGGAGTATTGCGCGGCGCGGGTGGACCATTCGGGGGTGTTGATTCTAAGTGAGTTTACGGGGGCGGCCTATGAGTTGAAGGAGGCGCTGCTGGTGAATCCCTTTTCCATCGAACAGATGGCGGATACGTTGTACCAGGCGTTGACGTTGCCCCCGGAGGTGGCCCAGGGGAAAATGCGGGCGTTGCGCCAGACGATTGCCAGCCACGATATTCACCAGTGGGTGCAGTCTTACATGGATGCCTTTGCCGATGCCGTCGCCCATCGCTGATTACTGGCGTCGGGAGGAGCCGTTGGGGTTGTTTTTGGATTACGACGGCACGTTAACTCCCATCGTCCCCCGGCCGGACCAGGCGTTTTTGCCCCCTGCAGGGGTGGAGTTGTTGCGCCGCCTGTGCCGCCATCCCCAACTGCGCGTGGCGATTATCAGTGGCCGCTCGGTGCCCCAGCTTCAGGATTTTTTGGCCGAGTTGTTGCCGGAGAACCTGGTACTGTGTGGCCTGCATGGGGGGGAAATTTACCGGACCCAAACGGGGGAGTTTCTGCGCCAGCCGGACCGGGAGGGCATACAGCGGGCTTTGGCCCCCCTGCGGTCGGATATCCAGGAGCTGTTGCAGCGGCAGGGTTTGCTGGCGCAAGGGGTGCACATCGAGGACAAAACCTATTCGTTCGCTGTGCATTATCGCCAGGCGGCCCCGCTGGTGAAAGAAAAGGTCGTGGCCCTGGTGCACCGCTATTTCGCCGAGCATCTAACGATGTGTCAGCGGTTTAAGTTGCAGCCGGGGAAGGAGGTGTTGGAGGTGCTGCCGGCCACGTTTGATAAGGGGCAGGGGGTGGCCTTTTTGTGGGAGACCTGGGGGCTGCGCCAGGGATGTTATATCGGGGATGACTTGACGGATGAGGCGGCGTTTGCGGTGGTGAATCAACGGGGGGGATTGTCCATCGCGGTGGGGAAAGCGCCGGGGACGACCCAGGCCCGGTTGACCTGCCCCGATGTGGGGGGGGTGTATCGCGAGTTGGCCGCCCTCCTGGAATCGTAAAACCATTCGGTAAAGTTGGACGGGGGGCTGAAAGTGGGCGTTAAGCTGAACCCAGGGATGGCTTGAGGTGAAGGGATGGCACAGCAGCAAATCGGCCTGATCGGGCTGGCGGTCATGGGCGAAAATTTGGCGCTTAACCTGGAACGCAATGGGTTTGGAGTGGCGGTCTATAACCGCACGACGGAAAAAGTGGATGAGTTTATCCGGGGACGGGCCGCCGGTCGCAATATCCTGGGCACCCATTCGCTGCCGGAGTTCGTGGCCAGCCTAGAACGGCCCCGCAAGGTCGTGATCATGGTGAAGGCGGGGAGTCCGGTGCAGGCGGTGATTGACCAGCTCAAACCCCTGCTGGAACCGGGGGACATCCTGATTGACGGGGGGAACTCTTGGTACGAGGATACGGAGGCCCGTGCTCGGGAACTGGAGGCGTTGGGGTTGCACTACGTGGGCATGGGGGTCAGCGGCGGCGAAGAGGGGGCGCTCAACGGCCCGAGTCTCATGCCAGGGGGACCCCGGGCAGCCTATGAGGCCCTGGAACCCATCCTGACGAAAATTGCCGCCCAGACGGAGGATGGCCCTTGCGTAACCTACGTGGGTCCGGGGGGGGCAGGGCACTACGTCAAAATGGTGCACAACGGCATCGAATACGGGGATATGCAGCTGATTGCCGAGGCCTATGACCTGCTCAAAAACGGGCTGGGGCTGTCGGCGGCCCAGTTGCACGAGGTGTTTGCGGCCTGGAACCAAACGCCGGAGTTGCACTCGTTTTTGATCGAAATCACGGCCCGCATTTTTCAGGTCATGGACCCGGAAACAGGTCGGCCCCTGGTGGAAATGATCTTGGATAAGGCAGGGCAAAAGGGTACGGGGCGCTGGACGGTCAACAGCGCTCTTGAGCTGGGGGTGCCCATTCCCACCATCACGGCGGCGGTCAACGCCCGCATCATCTCCGGCCTGAAGGAGGAACGGGTGGCAGCAGCAACTCAACTGCCAGGTCCCACCATTGCGCCGCCGGTGGATAAGCAGGCGTTTATTGACCAGGTGCGGGATGCCCTGTATTGCTCGAAGATTTGCTCCTATGCCCAGGGGATGGCCCTGCTGGCGACGGCGTCCCGGGAGTTGCACTACGACTTGAACTTGAGTGAGCTGGCGCGGATTTGGCAGGGGGGCTGTATCATCCGGGCGGGCTTTTTGAAGAAGATCAAGCAGGCGTTTGCCCAGCAGCCGGATTTGCCCAATTTGCTCCTGGCGCCGGAATTTAAGCAGACGATCCTGGAGCGGCAACGGGCCTGGCGGGAGGTGGTGGCCACGGCGGTCCACTGGGGGATTCCGGTGCCGGCTTTTAGCGCGTCGTTGGATTACTTTGACAGTTACCGGCGGGCGACGCTGCCCCAGAATCTCGTCCAGGCCCAGCGGGATTACTTTGGGTCGCACACCTACGAGCGGGTGGATCAACCGGGGGTCTTTCACACGGAATGGGTCGAAATTAAGGAAAAACCCCGTCCGGTGGCGTGCTAATGGGCCATGTTCACCCTGGCGCAGGCGCGGGCCAAGTTTCAGGAAATCTGGGGCTATCCCGACTTCCGACCGCCCCAGGGAGAAATCATCCAGTGCCTGCTGGAGGGCCGCGATAGTCTCATCGTCCTGCCGACGGGATTTGGCAAGTCCATCTGTTTCCAGTTGCCGGCGCTGTTGCAGGAGGGGGTGACGCTGGTGATCAGTCCCCTGATTGCCCTGATGGAGGACCAGGTGCAGGGGCTGGTGGCGAAAAACTTGCCGGCGGCTACACTCCACAGCCAGCAATTGCCGGTGCAACGGCGGGCTACCCTGCGGGCTTTGCAAAACAACCAGTTGCGTTTGCTGTATCTGGCGCCGGAAACCCTGCTGAGTCCGCCGGTGTGGGAGGTGTTGACCTGGCCGGAGGTGCAGATTCGCGGGTTGATCCTGGATGAGGCCCATTGTTTGGTGCAGTGGGGGGATCATTTTCGCCCGGCCTACGAGCGGCTCGGTGCGGTGCGCCCGGCCCTGTTGCGCCATAAGCCTTCCGGTACGCGCCTTCCCCTGGCAGCTTTTACAGCCACCGCCGACCCCCCGGTGCAAGCTACTATCCAGCGGGTTTTGCGCCTAGAAAACCCCCTGATTGTCCGCCGTAGCCCCTACCGCCCCAACATCCACATCACCGTCTACACCGTCTTGACCCCCCACCAGCGCCGCCAAAAGGTGTTGCAGACAATTCGAGCCCACAGCGGACAAGCCGGTCTGGTGTATGTGGCCACCCGGCGGGATACGGAGGACTGGGCGGATTGGTTATGCCAACAGGGGATCACCACCCATGCCTACCATGCCGGTCTCTCGGCCACCCAACGGCGGGAATTAGAGCAGTTGTGGCTCAAAGGAGGGGTACCCTTTTTGGTGTCCACCAGCGCCCTGGGCATGGGGGTCAACAAGCCGGACATTCGCTGGGTGCTGCACCTCCAACCTCCCTTTAGCCCCTTGGACTACATCCAGGGCATTGGCCGGGGTGGGCGTGATGGGGAAGTGGCCCAAGCCATTACCCTGACGAGTCAACCGACGGGATGGTGGGGCTTCTTGCCGCTGGGGTGGCTGTGGAACTGGCTGAATCCCACTGAACGCAACGCCCAAAAACACTACCTCTCGCGGTTACAAAAGCAGTACGATGAAGCACTGCAAATAGCCCGCAACTTACCCGCCCAAGGCCGACTGGAGCACCGTCCTGACCAAACCCAACTGGCGGCAGCCCTAGCCCTGCTCCATCGCCTGGGGCTTTTACGGTGGGAGGACCCCTACACCTATCGTTTAGACAAACAACGCCTGACCCAATTGCGCGTCCGGCCCCGGGATGAGGGTCTCCAGGCCATCAACGCCTACCTACGCACACAGGAGTGCCGTTGGCTGTTTTTGGTACGGGCGCTGGGGCTGGAGCAAGAGGGGGACCCCCTGCCCTGCGGTCATTGCGACAACTGTCGGCGGGCCAGGCGCTGAACCCCCAGAGCCTCCAGCAATTCCGCCAGTGTGCGACAGCGCGACGGCAGCCCCAACTGCGCCGGATTCAACACCTGCTCGTAACAGAAATAGCGATAGCGGGCGCAAAACCGATCCCAAGGCAACAGGTGCACCCCCAACCAGGGGGCTAGTTTTAGCGCCAGTTCCACCCGTGCCGGCGTGAGATTGAGCCGCCAAGGGGGTACAGGAATGCCGAAATAATCACACAGCTCCTGTATGGCCTGGTTGAACCAAACCACCTCATTCCCCAGGACAAATTGGCGAAAGCCGTTTGGGGGGTGGTCCAGCAAATAACACACCACCTGGGCAATATCCTGGGCGTGAATGAAGTGGAAACAAGCCTCCACTTGGAACCAGCGCAACCACCGCAACCAGCGGGGCAACTGCTCCAGGGCCGTGGCCGTGTGACTGTAGGGCTTACCCGGTTCACCCCCAAAAATCAGGGTGGGAAACAGCACCGTCAGTCGGGGATAAATGGGCAAATCCGCCAGGACCTCGTAACAGGCGTACTTCGAGCGAATGTACTCGGTGCCCAGGGTTTTGGCTTCCGGCAGCAAACGCAACTGCCGATCCAAAAGACTGGCGGTGGAGAAATAAATCACCTGCTGACACCGCTGCGGGTCCAACGCTCCCAGGATGCGTAAATTGCCCGTGACATTGACCGCAAACGTACCCTCGCCTCCCCACTGGGTGGCCAACAGAATCGCCGCATCCATCGTGGGCAACAGGTGTTCGTAGGGACCCATCTCCGGCAGGCTGCCCACCAGCACATGCACCCTGGGATGGCGCCGGACCGCAACAGACAATTTCTCCGGTTGACGCAGCAAAAAAAACAGCTCGTCCTCTGTTTGTTCAATCAACGCCTCTGCCAGGTAATGGCCAACGCAACCGCTGCCACCGGTAATAAAAATGCGCCTAGGCATCAAACCATTGGGTTTGCTTGACCGTTTCAAAAAAGACGCGCACGTGGTCCTCCGGCGTGTTGGCCAGCACCCCATGCCCCAAATTCATAATATGGCCCACCGGTCCCGCCTGGTGAATCACCTCCCGAATCCGCTCCCGAATCAACGCCGGCGGTCCGAACAACACCCCCGGGTCTAGATTCCCCTGGACGCACACATCCCCCAACCGCCGCCGCGCCGCTCCCATCTCCACCGTCCAATCCAAACTGATCACATCCACCCCACTTTGGGCCATCAGTTCCAAGATTGCCCCGCTGCCACAGATATATAAAATCAGGGGCGTTTCTGGATGGACGCTTTTGACCTTCTGCACCAGTTTTTGTTGGTAGGGCAGCACAAAAGTGCGATAGTCCACCGGCGACAACTGCCCCGCCCAGGAGTCAAAAATTTGCACTACCTCCGCCCCCTGCTCAATCTGATAGATGACGTAGGTAGCGATTTGCTCAGCCAAAAAGCTCAACAACCGGTGCAGCAGTTGGGGTTCGTGGTAGGCCAGGGATTTAATCACCGTGTAGTCCTTAGAGCTGCGTCCTTCCACGATGTAAGCCGCCAGGGTCCAGGGCGCCCCTACAAAGCCCAGCAGGGTGGCCCGGTCGCCGATTTCTGCCCGCAACGTGCGCAGAATTTCCCCGATAAAAGGCAGGGAAACCGCCGGTTCCAAAGGGCGCAGTTGGGCAACTTGTTCCGCCGTGCGAATGGGGGGGTCAATAATCGGGCCGCGACTTTCCACAATGTCAAAATCAATGCCCATCCCCGGCAGGGGCGTGAGAATGTCGGAAAACAGAATCACCCCATCAGGAGCAAAGGCGCGAAAGGGCTGCAGGGAAATTTCCACCGCCAACTCTGGCGTTTCCGAGCGCTGGCGAAAACTGGGGTAGCGGTCGCGCAACTCCCGATAGGCCCGCATGTACCGTCCGGCCTGGCGCATCATCCACACTGGGGGTCGAGGTAGAGGCACTTGGCGGACGCTTTTGAGCAAATAGGTGTCGCGGCTGGTCATGGGCGGCGCAAAACCCGACTTTTTTGACTATACCACCGGCGGTACAATTAGGGGCGAAGGGACTGCCGGGCCAACCCATGCCTGCTACGGTTCTCCATACGGAAGGCCTCACCAAAACCTACCGCACCGGCTTTTGGTTGCACCAAAAAGTGACCTCCCTCCAGAACGTGAGCCTGACGGTGTATGGGGGGGAAACCTTTGGGCTGTTGGGGCCCAACGGAGCCGGAAAAACCACGTTTCTGAAATTGGTGCTAGGGATTATTCGCCCAACGGCAGGCCACGGCACCGTGTTGGGACGTCCTTTGGGGGACCGGCTGGTCAAGGCCCGCATCGGTTATCTACCGGAAAACCCCTACCTGTACGACGCCCTGACGGGTTGGGAGTGCCTGGAACTCATGGCCACCCTGCACCAGGTCCCCCGGTCGGTGCAAAAACGGCGGTTACCCCAGTTGCTGGAGTGGGTGGGGCTATCATTGGCGGCGGCCCGCAAAAAGACCTTGCGCCGTTACTCCAAGGGGATGTTGCAGCGGATTGCCCTAGCCCAGGCGCTGGTCAACGACCCGGATTTGGTGCTGCTGGATGAACCCATGTCGGGCCTGGACCCTCTAGGACGTTACCAGGTGCGGGAAATCATCCTGCAACTCAAAAACCAGGGCAAAACCATCTTTTTCAACACCCATATCCTGTCGGACGTGGAGCAACTGTGCGACCGGATTGCCATCTTGGCCAGGGGGGAATTGCTGGCGGTGGGCACCCTGACGGAACTGTTGGGTACCGGGCAGACCTACCACGTCCAGGGGCGAGGCAGCACTCCCGAAGACCTGGCCCCTTGGCTTGACTCCCTGGAATATCAAGGGGGTTATTGGCACGGCCAATTACAGCGCCCGTTACCCGAGTTTGTCCAACACCTGGCAGCCACTGGCGGCGAGATTCTCTACCTCAACCGGACGCGCCAATCCCTCGAGGAATTTTTCGTACAGCAACTGCGGCAGCGGGGCTACACCCAAAGCGTCTAACGCCCAGGCGATGGCGGAATGATCCGGCTGGTGACCTGGGCCTTGGCCAGCTCCCGCACCAAGCGGTAGGCCTGGTGGCGATAAATCGGTTCCGGCAACAGACAAGGCAGGCGCTCCATCACCTCCCGACAGCGTTTCAGGTCAAAGCCCGTCACCTGGGCAATCACGTTGCCCCCATAAAAGAGCGCCTCTTGGCTGAGGGCCTTTTCCACCCGCACCTGATACCGAGGCGGCAGGCGTTCCCCCCGCTCTACTCGTTGCAACGCCCGACTGGTAGCCAGCACCACCAACCGGTCCCCCGGATGCAAGCGCCAATCATCCGACGGCATGGTACGCGCTTCCCGCTCCTGTTGCGAGTAGTAATACACCGGCACCAGCCCATAACCATAGGCCACCTGGGCCAGGATTAACCCATTGAGGGTGTCCCCCTGCTCAATCCCATACTCCACTACCAAAATCGTGCGCCCCTCCAGGCGAAACAACCCCAGGATATTTTCCCCAAATGCAGCGGCGGCAAAGGCTTCAGCGGCCAACTCGTTGGCGCACAGCACCTGAGCAAAGGGAAACAACCGCCGTACATTGTCGCTAAACAGGGGGTCGTAGGTGCGAATTACCAAGTGGCTGTGGATATTCGTCTCCCGCGCCCGCAGGGCAATTTCCAGGTTTTCCAGCTCATCGTCGGTAACTGTGACAATGCTTTTAGCGGTGGTCAGGTTGGCCTTGGGCAGCAGGGAGAGCAACGGACCACTCAGCACCGGCAGTTGCGGCAGGACTTCGTTGCCCACCTCCTGGGAGGTCAACACCGCCAGGGGCTGACGAAACTCCTGCAATAAGCGGGCCACCCGCTGTCCTACTCGCCCCGAACCCACAATCACCACATGCCCCTGGGCCGGCACCGGCGGACGGCGCTGCAGAAACTGAAACTGGGTCGCCAACAACTTCTCCGTCAGCAGGGCGTAAATCACCCCCGTAAAGGCAATGCCCGTCAGCGTCAGCCCCAAACTCAGCAGGCGCAACCAGCTGGGCAACGGCGCTGCAAACGGCTCCAGCCCGCCAAAAACATCCCCAAACCCCCCCAGCAGCAGGATCATGGTGGTGAAGAAGGTGTCGGGGAAGCGCAGTTCCGGGTAGTACAGCTCATAAAGCAAGGTTCCCGTCACCAGCAACACCAGCATCAACCCCGCCACCACCAGGGCCACCCGGTAAGTGCCCCCCTTTTCCCACCAGCTCTGGAGCCGTTCTTGCCAGTAACGCCAGCGCAACCACACCGGCCATTGCCAGCGGGTCTGGGGGCGCGTGGTAGGCACCCGTACCGGACTTAGACTAGTGGCTGACTGCAACTCCACCGTGATTAACCTATCGCCGGGGTACACCAGGGTTTCCGGGTCCCAGCGAAACAGGTAGAGTTCATCAGTGGAGGGGGGGCGCGTCGCCGAGTGATAGCCCAACACCTTGCGCTGGCGGCTGTAAAGCTCATACAGGGTACGCCGGTTGGCCCAGGGGTCCTGGGGAGATACCACCCGCCGATGCACCTGAAACAACTGCTCCCCAACGCGAAAAAACCCGATGATATCCTCCCCCAAAGCTGCCAGGGCAAAAGCCGTCGCCGCCATCTGAGTCGGTTCGTAGGCTACGAAATTGTGCAAGGCATGCCCTAGCAATTCCGTGAGATTTTCCTTAGCCGAGCGCACCACCAAACGCACCTGGGGATTGAGCAAACGGGCCGCAAAGGCAATTTGCAAATTCACCCGCTCATCGTTAGTAACTGCTAAGACCGCTCGTGCCTGGGCCACCCCCGCCCGTTCCAGCACCTCCCGATTGCGGGCATCGTCTTCAATAAACCCATCCAACAGCGTGTCCAGTTGTTGGACCTCCCAGTGGGGGGGACGTTGCACATCTAGGCCAATTACCCGAATCCCAAACGCCTTGAGATTGACCACACAAAACTGCCCCAAACTGCCCAGCCCACAGACGATACAGGTATCGGGCGTAACGGTTTTCTCCCTGTCTGGGTCAAAGACGATCCCCGAAACTGTCATAACCGGCTGGTGGCTGCTTCTGCCCCTAGTTTAGCCCCAAGACACAAACCATGGATGGGCCTTTAGTAGGCGCCCACCTCCAAAGCACCCGAAGCCCGAAACACCACCTGAAATTCGGCCACCGCTACACCCGGCTGCTGGAGTGTTGCCAAAGGCAATCGCTTCTCCTCCCCCGTCGGCGGGTCCAACGGAGCAAAGGCTACAATTTTCCCCTCCCGATTGACTTGCACCCGAAAGCGCAGGTCCTGAGTAACCGGCTGCGTCCAAGCCTTGTCCAACTGGTCATACAGCAGAACCAATAACCGGCTATATTCCGCCGGGTCGAGGACCGTCGCCGGGCTGGCCAGGGGCGTCGGACCAGGCGTCGGCGGCGAAGGCGTGACCACCGGAGAAGGGCGGGGTGATGCCTGGGTCTCAGGGGCCGGGGTTTCCCGCCATTCCCGGGGCGGTTCTACCTTGGGTGCGGGGAGGAAGGCCAAAGCCATCGCTGCAGCGCCCAACGTCGCCAACCCCACCCCCGCCGGAACCGCCTGTTGGGCCAATTTCACCGTGCGGGGCACCTGGGGCGTCAGATCCAGCCGCCAATCCGGCAGCGTTTGCGGGTCGCTCATGCCCTGGTCACAGGCCTCCGTCAGGTCAAACAGTTGAATCGTGGTCAACTCCAACTGCACCGGTTCCCGGACGTCCTGGAGCAATTCCGGATGCACCCGCAGGCGGTGGCGGTCAGGGGCCACCGGTTCTAAAGCCACCGGACCCGTTGGTTGCACCGGCCGGGGTTGGCGGTAACTGAGCAAATGCTGCACATACTCGCTGACCGTCCAGGATAGATGCTCCAGAAACTCCCGCCCGCCGCGCATGGGATGGTCCAGCCCCGGCAAGTAACAATCCACCTGTACCAGCACCGCCAGGGGACCCCCCACCTGGGTACTAAAACCCTCCAGAATCAAAGTGCAATGGGGCAAGCGATACTCCCGCACCAAGGTACTCACAGCACCTCCCCCACAAACAAACTGGCCCACAGCCGCTGCGCCCCGCAGGTGCCCGTACAAAACAGCAGTTGCACCAGCAAATCCATCGCCAGCAGATTCAGCCGCTCATCCTCCCGATAGACCTGGAGCCGCTCCCGCCGCAGGTTCATCCGCTTGCGGAAATGGTTGCGAAACCGCCGGCAGTAGTCATCCAGACGCGGGTGATGCGCCAACGACAGCCGGTGCTGCTGCAACTGTTCCGCCGCCAAGAGCAACTGCCGGATCAAAATCGTTAGTCGTTTGGCCATATACACCAACACCAGCACCAATGCCCGCGCTTGCGACAGTGTCAGCAGACGGCGGTTATAAATCCGGCGCAGGGGATTGGCCCCCCGCAATTGCCACAGGGTCACCCGGTTCGGAATGATCCGCGTCAGTTCCAGCTCCTTGACCACCATCACCATCCATTCAGCGGCATTGTAATCCAGCGCCTCGACCGCCAATAGCAGGAGGTCCAACTTCCCGGCCACCGCCGGCGGGCAATGCTCCAGTGGTGGTTGGGGGTCTGGCAACTGTTGCAGCGCCAACAACCCATCCGGCTCGGTGGTAAGGGATTCCGTCATCATGGGCAAACCCTAGTTAGGCACCAATTTACCAGTTTAGGGGAAAGGTCAGGGCGGCCACCTGCTTGACCGATAATAGGTTAACTAAACCGATGCCGGAGCGTGCCTATGTCCATGGCTGCCGTTGTCATGACCACGCCGGGAGAACCGGAAGTTTTAGCCTATCAATCAGTTCCCCGCCCGGACATTCAATTTCCCAACCAGGTCCTGGTACAAATCAAAGCCGCCAGCGTCAACCCCATTGACACTAAACTGCGCCGCCGGGGGATGTTGCTGCAACCGGGGCAACCGGCCATCTTGGGCTGTGATGGCAGCGGAGTGGTGATTGCCTGTGGCCCCCAGGTGACACGCGTGCGTCCAGGCCAAGCCGTGTATTACTGCTACGGGGGACTCGGTGGCCTAACGGGCAGTTACGCCGAGTACATCGTCCTGCCGGAGACCGCCCTTGCGCCCAAACCCCAGCGCTTGGATTTTGTGGAAGCGGCTGCTTTACCCCTAGTGGGCATTACCGCCTGGGAAGCCCTGTACGACCGGGGCCAGTTGCAATCCGGGGAAACCCTGTTGGTCCATGCCGGTGCGGGGGGCGTCGGTCACATCGCCCTTCAACTGGCCAAACACCGGGGAGCGCAGGTGCTCACCACCGTCAGTTCCCTAGAAAAAGGCCAATTCGTCCAGACCTTGGGAGCCGACGGCGTGGTCTATTACCGGGAGACGGATTTTGCCCAGGCCGTGCTGTATCAAACCCAGGGCAAAGGCGTGGACCTGGCCCTGGACACCGTCGGCGGCGAGACCTTCCACCAAACCCCCAAAGCGGTGCGCTACTACGGTCGCCTGGTCACCCTCCTGCAACCCCCGGCCCAGGGACCCGGCTGGGACATTGCCCGCCGCCGCAACTTGACCATCGGCTACACCCTGATGCTTACCCCCCAGACCGACCAGCTTTTGGAGGAGCAAAAACGCCAAACCCACATTCTGGAGCAGTTGGCAGCGCTGGTGGACCGGGGTGAACTCACCGTCAAGGTGGCCCGTACCTATCCGTTGCGGGAAGCCACCGCCGCCCATCGCCAACTGGAGCAGGGAGGATTTCTCGGCAAGTTAGTGCTGACGGTCAGCTAATCCACCCACCGTTCAAACTGCACCCGCACCTGGCCGCTAGGTTCCAACACCACCTGCAATTGGGCCGTCCGGGGCAGAAAACCCATAAACGTCTCACCCACCAAGGGCATGGGGGTCTGGTCCAGAAACAGGCCCGCTTCCGGGGACAGGGGAACGATACGGCTCAGGACACCAGTAGGCGTAATGACTAGGCGATAGGACAAAGGCTGCTGCAGAGTATCCGGGGGTTGCCAACGCTGTTGGAAATACCGTTGCACGCCCTGGAGTTCTGGGGGAGGTGTCGTTGGGGTAACCGACTGGGGGCGGGTTAGCAGGGGTGATACCGGCGCTGGTGACGGTGGCAGTGGTTCGGGCGTAACTACCGGCGGCGGTAACACGGTGTCCAACGCAACCGTGGGCGGGGGTGGGGGCGAAGGTAGGGCTTGGAGTGCTGAGGGTGGCAGAGACTTCCGGGGCGTCGGGGTGGGTGTCACCACTTGCACCTCCACCGGCCGGGGTATCAACGCTAACGCCAGGGCCAAAACCAAACCCGTCCCCAGAGTGACCCAGCCGGCCAGTTGTTGCCACCAGGGAAAGCGGGGCGTTTGCGCCGCCTCCAATACCCAGGCCAAGTCGTAGAGTTCCTGGAGCGTCAGGTCCAAAGCCGGCGCCAACCCCGTCAGCGACAAGTGGTAGCCCACCGGCACCATCTCACCCCCCGCTTCAGTTGCAGACACGGGCGGCGATGGAGCTGTCAGGTAGGCCAAAACCCAAAGTCGCAGCGCCGTTAATTGCTCCCATCGCCCCTGGATTTCCAGCCCATTGGCCAACTTGAGCACAAAACGTCCCCAGCCCCAGCGCAACTCACAGGTCGGTCGCCGCAGAATTCGCCCCATGCATCCCTGTCGCTCGCCACAGGCCCATTCTAATGTCTAACGCATGCAACCTAGGCCCCCAGCCCTATCCGCTATTCATCGTCTTCAAATTCTTTTCGCCCCTTCCCAGGGTTTCTCTAATGCTTTCACTCGATAACTAGTTCACTTGCCCCTGCTTGTTCAACAGTGTACCGCTCAATGAACTGCCTAATAGTACCGATTAGCTTCTGTACCAAGCCTGGATTCTCCTCCAAGTTTTGCCAACCGTAAAAATTTCCATTAACCCATATACCCCCCCCTCTTCTTCTCGTATCCCGGGCAAACCCCTGGAAACAGCTTTCCTGACCAATCCTTTAAGTTCAGTAAGGAGTGAATCTCCCTCGGGAACCGGCCTTTCTTTCTGCATGGGTGGTTTATTTTGATGACCATCGCCTTCAATACATAACCAAAATTTTGATAAATTAGTCTTAACCTAATAGGGACTGGGTTATCTTAGCTTGTTTGGCCCACAGACTATGCCCATGACGGTGGTGGACCTGGTCCTGATCGGCGCGACACTGTTTTTGGTGTGGGTGATTTTGCGCTGGCTGGTCCAGGTCACCTTCAGCACAGTCAAAACCCTGCTGGTCGTCGGTGCGGTGCTGCTAGCCCTGCAGTTTGGTTTGGGGATTGGGCCGCGGCTGTTGCTGGTTCGGGTCTGGGAACTGGCCCAGCGTTGGCTGAATCCGCCTTAAGGGGGTTGTGAGTCCACGGCTGTGTGCTATGCTGAGAAGGGTGTGGGTGGAGTCGTTATGAGTTCATTGCCTGTGCAGGTGGTAGTGCCGCCCAGCCGCCTGGATACGACGACCAAAGACCATCTGACCCAGCAGGTCAAGCAGCTTGCGAGCCAGCAGGCCCTTTTAGTGTTGTTGGATATGAGCAAAGTGGAGTTTGTGGACAGTTCGGGGTTGGGGGCGATGGTGGCGGCGCTGAAAAGTTTGCGGTCGGTGGGGGGGGAATTGGCACTGTGCCAACCGTCAGAGCAGGTAAAAACCCTGTTGGAAATTACCGGCCTGGAGCGGATTATTAAAATTTATCCAGACCGGCAGACGTTTGAACGGGAATATGGCCGCTGAAGCGCCGACGGTTCACCGCTGCGAGCAGGATTTGTCCGAGCACCTGTTGCAGCATTATCTCAATCAGCCGGTGGTGGGGGTGGATACGGAAACCATGGGCTTGATTCCTGCCCGCGACCGGTTGTGCCTGGTGCAATTGGCGGATGCCCAGGGCCAAGCCACCCTGGTGACGATTCAGTCCGGTCAGCGCCAAGCCCCCCGGTTGCAACAATTGCTGGAAGCGCCCCAGGTGCTCAAGATTTTTCACTATGCCCGCTTTGACCTGGCGGCGTTGCGCTATCACCTGGGCATTCATGTAGCCCCCATCTTTTGCACCAAAATTGCCAGCAAATTGGCCCGCACCTATTCCCCGAAACACGGCCTCAAGGATGTGGTGCAGGAGCTGCTGGGGATCGAGCTGGATAAACAGGCTCAGTCTTCCGATTGGGGGCGCCCCGGCTCCCTCAGTGAGACCCAGGTGGCCTACGCGGCTAACGATGTGCTCTACTTGCCCCAAATCGCAGAAATGCTTACGGCCATGCTGAAACGGGAGGGTCGCTGGGAGTTGGCCCAGTCCTGTTTTGCCTGCGTGCCGACCCTGGTAAGTCTGGATTTGCTCTTTTACCAGGGCGTTTTTGAGCACTAGAAGGGCCGGCGTTGTCGCAGCATGGCCTCCTGGATGCGTTTGCTTAAGTTAGGGTCTTGTTGGGCCTGGAGGGTGATGGCGTTGAATTCCTGGACGGTTAGGCCCCGTTGCTCCACCAGACGCTGGGATTTTTCAAAGAACCGGTCGCACACGTTCTGCACCGCCGGGGGTAGGTTGCGTTCACCGCAGAGATTGCCGCTGGTGCTGACCCGCCCCAATAACCGACGGGCTTCCTCCAGATGGGCTTGGCGGATAGGTTCCAACTCCAGCACAATCTGGGCATAGCGCTGAATCCGGTCATCGCTCCAGGTGCCTTGGGCCATCACCGGCCGCGCTAGGCTCACCAGCAGCAGTGCAAGGGTCAAGTAACGGCGCATAGGCGGTACCCGTTGTTTACGTCCCACAGTGACGCTCTACTGGTTAATGATGTACCGCAGGGGAGAAGGTTCCAGCAGTTGCACAGAAATGGAATTGTGCAGTAGGCTTTTGAGTAACTGTTACTTAGCCTATCCTATGCCCAGGGTTGCTGACGAGTACGCTGTGCATCTGCTCCTGGAGGGCGGGCACCGGGAGGAAATCCGCTTTGGCACCATCCAGGAGTTCCAGAAGTGGTATCAGGGGGAGTTTCTGGCCCAGGGCAATTCCCATGAACTGATCAATGTGCCGGTGCGGGGACTCCAGGGGGAGTTTCTGGTGATTCGACCATCGCGGGTGGTGGCGATTCGCGTGGAACCGGTCTTTCTGTCCAGCATTGAACGCTAGGTCCTTGCCCGGGGTGGGTGGATAAACCGCCGGTGATGAGCGATTCCTTGACCCTCACCCTGCAAATTGTTTTGGCGGTGGTGGCCGGTATCGGGGCACAGGTTCTGGCGGATGGGCTACGGGTGCCGAGCCTGATTTTTTTGCTGCTGTTTGGCATTGGACTGGGGAGCGATGGCCTGGGCTGGCTTCAACCCCAACTGCTGGGAGTCGGCCTGGAGGTGCTGATTTCCCTGTGCGTGGCCTTGATTCTGTTTGAGGGGGGCTTGAGCCTATCCCTGCGGGAATTGGGCCGGGTGTCGAGTACGATCCAAAACCTGGTGACGGTGGGGGCGTTGATTACCTTTTTGGGGGGAGGCATGGCGGCCCACTGGCTGGGGGAGTTTCCCTGGCCCCTGGCGTTGTTGTACGGGTCGCTGGTGACGGTGACAGGACCGACGGTGATTGGCCCCCTGCTGCGCCAGGTTAAGGTTGACCGCAAACTTAACGCCCTACTGGAGGGGGAAGGGGTGCTAATCGACCCGATAGGGGCCATCCTGGCGGTGGTGGTGCTCAATGTGGTGCTGGCGGAAAACACGGGTTGGTGGGAGGTGGGTTGGGCCTTGGCCACTCGGCTGGGATTGGGGATGGTCATCGGTGCGGTCGGCGGCTGGCTGTTGAGTGGCTTGTTTCGCCAGGCAGTGGTGCCCAGCCAAGACCTGAAGAATCTGGCGGTACTGGCGGGGGTCTGGGGACTCTACGGCCTGGCCCAGTGGTTGGCAAGCGAATCCGGGTTGATGGCGGCAGCAGTTGCGGGTATCGTCCTGCAATTGACCACGCCGGAACAACGGCTGCTCCGTCAGTTCAAGGGACAGTTGACCACCCTGGCGGTGTCCCTATTGTTTATCCTGCTGGCGGCAGACCTGTCCCTGGCCAGTTTGGGCATGTTGGGCTGGGGCGGCCTGTGGACGGTGCTGGCGTTGATGTTCCTGGTGCGGCCCCTGAATATCTTGGTTTCGACCTGGAATAGCGACCTGACCTGGCGGCAAAAGGCGTTTTTGGCCTGGATCGCCCCCCGCGGGATTGTATCGGCGTCGGTGGCCTCTTTGTTTGCCATCGTGCTGACGGATCGGGGGTTCAACGGCGGCGATTCCGTCAAGGGGCTAGTGTTTTTGACCATCATCCTGACGGTGCTGGTGCCAGGGTTGACGGCCCAGGGGATGGCCCGGCTGCTGGGGGTGCGCTCAGCGGAGGTCAACGGGGTGGTGATTGTGGGCAGTAATCCCTTGGGGCGCCTGCTGGCCCGCCTGTTTCAAGAACACGGGGAGCCGGCGGTGCTGATTGACACCAACCGGGAAGATTGCCAGGCGGCGGCGCGGGAAAATCTGCGGGCCATCAACGGTAGCGCCCTTGACCCGGAGGTGCTCATGGAGGCCGGCATCACGGACATGGGAACCTTTGTGGCCCTGACGAAAAACGCCGAATTAAATATCATCCTTGCCCAGCGGGTGGCCGAGGAGTTCTACCTGCCCCGGGTGCTGGCCCTATTCCCCGTCAGTCAAGGAGCCAACACCCACCAGGTGCGCTGCGCCTTCCATCCCCAACCCACCCTGCGCCAGTGGAACGAAGCCCTAGAACGGGGGGAAGTCCGCCTCATGGAAACCCGCCTGGAAAAAGCTCTGCCCCGCTGGACTCACCCCGAACATCTTCCTCTGGTGCGCCAACGACATCAATTTCTGGAGGTGGTCAGCACGGATATGGACTACCAACCCGGCGACCGGCTGATTTACCTAGCGCCGGCACCCCCGCCAGAGGCGGAACCCGAACCCCTCGGTGCCAGCGACCTGGTACAAGCCCTGCTGAGCTTGGGTTGACACCCCGATAACCCATTAGCGGAACTAATCCCTCCTATCTCAAAGATTCATCGGTAACCAATTGCCAAAAGCGACAGGGGCAAACTATGCTGAAAATTGAAACAAGCTAAGTTCGCAACTCCCGTCCCTGCGCGGGTTTGAGCGATTAGCCTTGTTAATCATTGACAAACATTTTTTGTCAATTGTAACCCGATTTTTACGTTACGCAACAAAGGAGTTGGATTCATGCCGATTGCCGTAGGGATGATTGAGACGAAGGGGTTTCCGGCGGTGGTGGAGGCAGCCGACGCCATGGTCAAGGCCGCCCGGGTAACCCTGGTGGGCTACGAAAAAATCGGCAGTGGCCGGGTGACGGTCATTGTGCGGGGCGATGTGTCGGAGGTGCAGGCGTCGGTGGCGGCCGGGATTGAGTCGGCTAAGCGGGTGGCCGGTGGGGAAGTGCTTTCCCATCACATCATTGCCCGGCCCCACGAAAACCTGGAGTACGTCCTGCCGATTCGTTACACACCGGAAGTTGAACAGTTTCGCGTCTAGAGGGAGGTTGACCTATGCCCATTGCGGTGGGGATGATTGAAACCCTGGGGTTTCCGGCGGTGGTGGAGGCAGCCGACGCCATGGTCAAGGCCGCCCGGGTGACCCTGGTGGGCTACGAAAAAATCGGCAGCGGCCGAGTGACGGTGACCGTCCGGGGGGATGTGTCGGAGGTGCAGGCATCCGTGGCGGCCGGGATTGAGTCGGTCAAGCGGGTGGCTGGGGGGCAGTTGCTGTCTCACCACATCATTGCCCGGCCCCATGAAAACCTGGAATATGTCCTGCCGATTCGCTATACCGAGCAGGTGCAGCAATTCCGGGAAGACGCCACCAACGTCCGTCCCTACCTGCGTCCCTAATGCGTATTGCACGGGTGGCCGGCACGGTGGTCAGCACCCAAAAAGAAGCCACGCTCCAGGGGGTGAAATTCCTCCTGGTGCAACTGGTGGACATCCACGGCCAGATGACTCCCGAGTACCAGGTGGCGGCGGACCGGGTGGGGGCGGGGGTGGACGAATGGGTGCTGGTCTGCGAGGGTAGTTCGGCTCGGAAGATTGACCGGGGCGACGACTTGCCGG
The DNA here is from genome assembly GCA_039794565.1 of Gloeomargarita sp. SRBZ-1_bins_9. Lineage (NCBI taxonomy): Bacteria > Bacillati > Cyanobacteriota > Cyanophyceae > Gloeomargaritales > Gloeomargaritaceae > Gloeomargarita > Gloeomargarita sp. SRBZ-1_bins_9. The sequence continues at coordinate 37,506 of JAUQVX010000003.1, forward strand.
TGGATGCGGCGGTCATCGGTATCATTGATACGGTGACGGTTGAAGGACAATTGCTGTACAGCAAACGGGCGCAGGCTCGTGGTTAACTGCATTTAAGTTAAAGGTTGCAAGGAGGCGGATCATTATGGTGGCAGTACGCAGTGAGGCGGCCCCACCTACCCCCTGGTCGAAAACGCTAGCGGAACCGCAGATTGACCCGACGGCCTACGTGCATTCCTTTTCCAACATCATTGGGGATGTACGGATTGGACCGGAGGTACTGATTGCGCCGGGGACCTCGATTCGGGCGGACGAGGGCACGCCGTTTTACATCGGGGCCGGTACGAATGTGCAAGATGGGGTGATCATTCACGGGTTGGAGCAGGGCCGGGTCACTGGTGAGGATGGGCAGTCCTACTCGGTCTGGATCGGCAAGGACACCTCCATTACCCACGGGGTGCTGGTGCATGGGCCGGCCTACGTGGGCAATAACTGTTTTATTGGGTTTCGCTCCACCATCTTCAATGCCCGGGTCAACGACGGCTGCATCGTCATGATGCACTGTCTGATCCAGGATGTGGAAATTCCTCCGGGGCGGTACGTGCCGTCGGGTTCGATTATTACCACGCAGCAGCAGGCGGACCGGTTACCGCCGGTGCGTCCCGAGGATGTGACCTTTGCCCAGCATGTGGTAGGCATCAACGACGCCCTGCGGGCCGGGTATCGCTGCGCCGCCGATATTGAATGCATTATGCCCCTGCGGCAACAAAAGCAAGCCCAATCGGGGGGGAATGGCTACGTCGGCAGCACACGGCTGGAACCCCAGGTGGTGGAGCAGGTGCGCCAGTGGCTGGAGCAGGGCTACCGGATTGGTACGGAGCACGCCGATGAACGGCATTTCCGCAGCCGGTCCTGGCGCAGTTGCAGCCCAATTGCCTCGACCCATTTGCCGGAGGTGGTGCGGGCGCTGGAGGCCTGTTTGCAGGAGCACCAGGGGGAATATGTGCGCTTGTTAGGGATTGACCCCAGGGGCAAGCGCCGGGTGGGGGAACGGATCATCCAGCGACCGGGTGACCAACGCAGCGCCCCAGCCGGTTCTGCAAGCTACTCGGCACCGCCGCCGACCGGTGGGACACCCCAGGTCACCAATACGTCCCTGGCGCCGGAGATTGTTCAACAGGTCCGACAGTGGCTGGCCCAGGGCTATCGGATCGGGGCGGAAGTGGCGGATGCGCGGCGGTTCAAGACCAGTTCCTGGTTGAGCGTGGCCTTGCCCCAGTCCCGGAACGAGTACGAAGTCATCGCTGCTTTGGAGAATCTGCTGAGTGAGTCGGTGGACCATTACGTGCGTCTGCTGGCTATTGATCCCCAATCCAAACGGCGGGTGAGCGAGCAGATTATTCAACGGCCACCGGGGAGTCCTACCCCAACGACCCACCGGTCAACCCCAGCCCCGACACCGACTAGTGGGGTTGGTCAACTGGTGCGCCAGTGGTTGATGCAGGGCTACCGGATCGGGGCGGAAGTAGCGGATGTGCGGCGGTTCAAGACCGGTTCCTGGTTGAGCGTTTCCCTGCCGACGAGCAGCCGTGAGACGGAAGTGACTCAGGCGGTAGAAAACCTGTTGCGGGAGTCGGTCGGGCAGTATGTGCGCCTGCTGGCGATTGACCCCAAATCCAAGCGGCGGGTGAGCGAACAAATCATCCAGCGTCCCGAGGGCGTGAATGTCCCCACGACGGCTCCGGCAGGGGCGACGCCAACGGCAACGACGACCGGTTCTCCGGTTGCGGGTCTCGATAGCGCCATCGTTGCTCAGGTGCGGCAGTTATTGGCCCAGGGCTATCGGATTGGGGCGGAAGTAGCCGATCCCCGGCGGTACAAAACCAGCTCCTGGTTGAGTGTGGCGCTACCGGCCAGCCAGCAAGAAGGGGAAGTCCTGATGGCGCTTGCCGCCCTTTTGCGGGAACATACCGGCGACTATGTCCGCTTGTTGGGGATTGACCCCAAGGGCAAACGCCGTGTCTTTGAGCAGATCATCCAAAAACCCTAACGTGTTAACCATCCCACCCCCCGTTCATCCGACCGGTCACCTACAGGGAGAGGTCTACCTCGACCCCCAGGCGGTGGTGGCACCTGGTGTTTGTCTCATCGCCAATCCGGGGAGCCACATCTGGGTCGGGGCGGGGGTGTGTTTGGGGATGGGGACGATCCTGCACGCCCACGGTGACGGTATTGTGTTGGAAAACGGCGTGATTGTCGGGGCGGGGGTCCTCCTGATCGGATCGGTGCGGGTGGGCGCCCAAGCCTGCATCGGCTCTGCCAGTACCTTGTACAACACCTGCATTGGGCCGGGGCAAGTGATTGCGCCGGGGTCCTTACTAGGGGACACGGGCCGTCCAGTTGCCCAAGAAACCACGCCGCCCCCCACACCTAGTGATAATGGCGACCAGCGCCAAGGGGACCTAGCCCCAGAAACGGGACCGACTTCCTCTCAATCCAACCGCCCACCCGTTGTGGGATTGGAGTATTTCAATCAGTTGCGGATTACGTTGCGCACCCGGGGCGTTCTCTAGTTACGATTAATTGCACACTTTGGCAGGATATAACAATTTTTGGAAAAAAACCGGGGTGCTGGCCATCACTCAGTTAAGTTTTAGATACTGGGTATGGAGGTACAGGCTGTGGATCGGATCAACCGTTATCGTTTTGTATGCACGTTGACCTTTGGGGACATCTACGGGCAAGTCATTGCGTGGCTGGTGATTATTTTCTTGAGTCTGGCGGTGTCCCTGGCGGCCTTTTCTACGCGCCCTATCTTTGCCTTGGCGGCGGTGGGGTTGATTCTGGTACTGTCTTTGCCCTTTTTGTTGTTTGCGTTTGTGACCACCTTGTTTAGCCATGTGGAGATTTATGCCGTTGAATCGGCCCTACAGACTTCTCAGCGCTCTGCACCAGCAACAACCGCCACGGTCACTACCTCGGAATTGACGCCGTAGCCATGGGTGGGCGCAAGGTGGCCATTGTGGGGGCAGGTCAGGTGGGGATGGCTTGCGCCTTGGTTCTGGCTGTGCGCCGGCGGGCGGATGAACTGGTGCTAATAGACATAGACCACTTGCGGGTTGAGGGGGAAGCCTGGGATTTGCAGCATGGGTTACCCTTTGTAGAGCCGTTGCAAATCAGCTATGGTGACATGGCAGCGGCGGTAGGTGCCCAGGTGGTGGTGGTGACGGCAGGAGCCAGGCGGGGACCAGATGAAAGTCGTCTGGTGCTGCTGCGCAAAAATGCCGCCATCGTCCATCACATTGTGCAGGAATTAACGCCCCTGTGCCGGGAAGCGGTCTGGGTGATGGTGACCAATCCCGTGGATGTCATGGCTTACCTAGCCTGGCGCTGGTCGGGGTTGCCACCGGAACGGGTGATGGGAACGGGAACGCTGTTGGATATGGCCCGCTGGCAAACGCTGCTGGCTCAAAAACTGGGGGTTGCTCCCCAGAGTATCCAGGCACCGGTGCTAGGGGAACATGGGGAGCATGCGGTGCCGTTGTGGAGTCGGGTCACGGTTGGCGGATGGCCGGTGGACTTGGAACCCAGTAAGCGGGAATCCCTCTGGCGGCAGGTATTGCAGGCAGGACAGGAGGTCATCCGGCGCAAAGGAAATACCAGCTATGGCATTGCTTTGGCGGTGGACCATCTCGTCGCAGCGATATTGGGGGACCAGGCGCGGGTCCTGCCGGTCAGTTGCTGGGCGCAGGGGTATTACGGACTAGGGGATGTCTATCTCAGCCTGTTGGCCGTCATTAGTCGCCAGGGGGTGAGTCGCGTGTTGCCGGTGCCTTTGCAGCCAGAGGAGTATGAAGGGTTGCAGCGAGCAGCCCAAGTGCTGATGCATGCACGCCAGGAGCTGGAGTCATTGACCGAGTCGTGTTAGGATAGGCGCGTGTCCATGCAGCAGCCGGGTTTAGTGTCCAAGGGGTTACGGGTTTTGTTGAGTTGGGAACCCTATCCCTATCAGGTGCCGCCCGTACGACTAGCGGAACATCAAGTTACGGTCTGTACGAAATACACCGCCAATTCTCCTAAATTTGTTTCCCAGGTAGAAATTCACGGGGAGACACCAGCCGGTGAACCGTATGACCTATATGAATTTGTCCGCGAAGAGATGGGGTGTGAAGATGATTTTGACCTGGTGGTTGTCAATGTCTCGGGGATTAAATTGAACCTGCCTTACAACGTCAGGAAATTCGGTTGCCCGACGGTGGCGATCGTTGTAGATACGCACCATGGCTTTCGCAGTCCTATCGGGGAGCTTTTGGAGTACTTAACTCTGGAGCCTTATGACTATTTGGTTTTCCCTTACTGCCGACACCACATGCATTGGTTTTATGCCTGTGGTTTTGATAACTTGGGGTGGCTACCGCTAATAACCATGACAACTTACTCCCATGAGTTTGTCGAGCAGCGGCAGAATAAGGCAGTTTTCATTTGTGGTGATACCCAGTTTCATCCCCAGCGACATCGGGTGATTGAGTCTCTGATACACTCATCATTGCCTGTTGAGATTGCCACCCTAGACCGAGGGAAGTCGGCGATAGCTTATGCCCACGCCCTGATCGCCTTGAATTGCAGTTTGAATGGTGATATTTCTCTACGTAATTTAGAGATTGTCTCCAGCGGCGGTTTCCTGTTGACAGATAGCCTATCTCCCCAGTCGGGTTTCACCCATCTACTCACACCGGGTCAAGAGTGTGATACCTATACTTCGCGTCCAGAGTTACTGGAAAAGATTGCATACTACCTGGAGCACCCCAACGAAGCAATCGCTATGGCTAGACGTGCTTACCAAAAGTTTTATCAGCAACTGCATCCCACCTATCGAGTTAATGAGCTATGGGAATGGGTGCTCACAGGGGATACATCAAGCCCGTTTTTGAAAAACCATGACTCCCGGATGACCATTAGTAGACAACATGCCGAACTGCTAGAAACACGGGTAGCAATCTATGAGCAGCTCCAAGAGGTACATAGGTTGCGGGAGCATGTCTCCATTCTAATTGACGAAGGTTGCCCGTTGATTGTAGCAATGGACTTGGTTGATTTGCCAAGGGCAAAAGTTTACGTCCGCTCCAGGGACCAAAGCCAACGGCAGCTTGTCGAAGAATTGGGGCTGAGTCACCAGATCCATTGGCTCGATGAGGCCGATACTCAGCATGGTCAGATATGGGATGTTTATATTTGCCAGCCTTCATCTCCTGCGGTCCGCTCGCGCTTTGTCATCGAACTGGATGAACGTCATCAAATGGCTTACTCTGGTCTGGCTGGACTGAACAAAGTGGTTCAACTAAAACTAACATCTAAATCGGGCGCGAGCTACTCCATTACATACATTGATGAAAGTGGTTGCCAACGAGTTATCCATGAAGTTCTAGATGACTCGTGCTACCCAACTCAAGATTTTGCTGTTAAAGATGTGCATGTAATTGTTGATATTGGAGCCAACATTGGCATAGCTGCGGCCTACTTTAGGGTCAACTACCCGGAAGCGGAAATTTATTGCTTTGAACCCGATCCCTTTGCCTTTCTTCTGCTCCAAGAGAATGCCCGAAAGTTACGAAAATGCCATGCCTTTCCGTTCGGTCTGTATTCCAGTGATGTAACCAGTCACTTCTATCTGGGGGAAAGTTCGGTGCACAGTTCCGTGCATCCAAATCCCTTGGCCAAGCGGGTGACCACAGTTGAGCTAAAGGAAGCGAGTAAATTCTTGCGGGAAAATGGCATTACGCCTGTGGATATTCTCAAAATAGATACGGAAGGGTGCGAGGTGGATATTCTGAGAAATCTCTCCCTACTCGACCTGGGGGTTAAGGTCATCTACCTGGAATTCCATTCGGAGTCAGACCGCCGGGTCATCGACCAGCTCTTGTCGCCCCACTACATCCTGTGGCAAGGGTCCATCAAGGGGGGACATCGGGGTAACTTGTGTTACATTCGCCGGGAGTTGTGCCCTGTGGTCCCGGGATTGCAACCCCTATAAAGCCCATTACACTGGAAAGGGATGTTGCTCCCGGGGGACCAGCCCGATGCCGAACCGTTTGCTCCATGCCCAGAGCCTGTATTTGCGCAAACACGGCCATAACCCCATTGACTGGTGGCCCTGGAGTGAAGAAGCGATTGCCACAGCCCGGCGGGAAAATAAGCCTATTTTTCTGTCCATTGGCTATTCCAGTTGCCACTGGTGTACGGTCATGGAGGGGGAAGCGTTTTCTGACCCGGCGGTGGCCGCCTACCTGAACCAGTATTTTTTGCCGATTAAGGTGGACCGGGAGGAGCGCCCCGACCTTGACCATATCTATATCCAGGCGGTGCAGCTCATGATTGGGCAGGCGGGCTGGCCCCTGAATGTGTTTTTGGACCCCTACGATTTGGCACCGTTTTACGGGGGAACCTACTTTCCTCTGCACCCCCGCTTTGGCCGGCCGGGGTTTTTGCAGGTGTTGCAGGCGGTGCGCCAATACTACGACCAGCACCCAGACCAGGTGCAACAGGTAAAGTCTCAAATCCTGGAGTATTTGCAATCGCCGAATCAATTGCAGGGGGTGGCTGTGCCGGATAAAAGCACCTTGGAAAGCGGCTATCGCAAAATCACCAGCATTCTCAACTACGAAGGGCCGGGGAATTCGTTTCCCATGATTCCCTACGCCCAGGGGGTGTTGTGGGCTAGTCGCTGGGGCGGTCCTTTGACTGCGGACCATCCGGCGGTGCGGCGGGGGATGAACCTGGTATTGGGGGGAATTTTTGACCACGTGGCGGGGGGGTGGCATCGCTATACGGTAGACCCCACCTGGACGGTGCCCCACTTTGAAAAGATGCTTTATGACAACGGGTTGATCCTGGAATATCTCAGCCACCTGTGGAGTGCGGGTTGGCAAGATGCAGCGCTGCGGCGGGCAGTAACCCAAACGGTGGCTTGGTTGGAGCGGGAGATGCGCTCGCCGGCGGGCTATTTCTATGCGGCCCAGGATGCGGATAGCTTTGTGCGTCCGCAGGAGGGGGAACCCCAGGAAGGGGCGTTCTACGTGTGGTCGTATCAGGAGTTGACCGAGCTGTTGACGGCGGAAGAATTGTCTGCTTTGCAGGCTGCCTTTGCCATTGAACCCCGGGGCAATTTTGAGGGAAAAATTGTGCTGCAACGATTGCAGGGGGGTGACCTAGCGCCGGTGGTGGAGGCAGCCCTGGGCAAGTTGTTTGTCCGGCGCTATGGGGCGTCTCCGGAAGCCTGTCGGGCCTTTCCCCCGGCAGTGGATGCCCACCACGCCAAAACCATCCCCTGGCCAGGTCGGATTCCCCCGGTCACGGACACGAAAATGATCGTCGCCTGGAATAGTTTGGTGATTTCGGGGCTGGCGCGGGCGGCGGTGGTGTTCCAGGAGCGGCATTACGCAGACTTAGCCATCCAATGTGCAGAGTTTATTTGCCGGCACCAGTGGGTGGGGGGGCAGTTCTATCGCTTGAATTACGACGGTCAGGTGGCGGTGGCGGCCCAGGCGGAGGACTATGCCCTGTGGATCAAAGCCCTATTGGATGTGCACCAAATGGTGGTGAGTTTGTTTGGGGGGCAGGGGGCGGATGGGTGGTTGGCGCTGGCGCAGACGTTTCAGGGGGCGTTTGAGGCAGGCTATGCCAGTGAGATGGGGGGCTACTATGCTACGGCTAGTGGGGATGTGTTGGTGCGGGAGCGGCCCTGCGAAGATAACGCCATTCCGTCGGCCAATGGGGTGGCGTTGACCAATCTGGTGCGTTTGGCGCTGCTGACGGGGGACTTGACCTACCTGGAGCGGGCGGAACGGGGGTTGCAGGCCTTTGGCCAACTCCTGCAAACGGCACCCCAAAGTTGTCCCAGTTTGCTGGTGGCGCTGGACGCGTTTCTACACCCGCTGGTGGTAAAGGGGCCGACGGAGGTTTTGGCGGCGATGGGTCCGCGCTTTTTCCCAACGACGGTGCTGCAACCGGCTACGGACCTGCCGGGGGTGGCGCTGGTGTGTCAAGGGCTGACCTGCCGTGAGCCGGCTACGTCCCTAGATATGGCTCTGCAACAACTGGCCCGCTACCAACTCTAGGCATGGGGTTGCCCCTAACCTTGGTATAACTAGAAAACGACCGATTGGTGGGGGCTGACCCATGAGTACGGTGACGTTGGCACAGTTGGCGCAGGGGATTGCCCGTAGTCAGGAATATCTGTTGTCCCTGCAATATCCGGAGGGGTACTGGTGGGCCACGCTGGAGTCCAACGTTACCATGACGGCGGAGTTGGTGCTGCTGTATGCCATCTGGGAACGGCTGGAACGGCTGCCGCTGACCAAAATCAAAACGTACCTGCTCAACCAGCAGCGGGAACATGGCGGTTGGGAGCTGTATTACGGGGATGGGGGGGATTTGAATTGCACGATTGAGGCCTACATGGCGTTGCGGTTGCTGGGCTGCCAACCGGCGGAACCGGCGTTGCAACGGGCCAGAGCTTTCGTTTTGCGCCAGGGGGGGGTGACCCGTAGCCGGGTTTTTACCAAGCTGAATTTGGCCCTGATCGGTTGTTACCCATGGCAGGGGTTGCCGTCGTTGCCCCCCTGGTTGATGCTCTTGCCCCCTTGGGGTCCCTTTAGCATCTACGACATGTCCAGTTGGGCCAGGAGTAGTACGGTTCCCTTGTTCATCGTCTTTGACCATAAGCCGGTGTATCCCCAGGGGTTGACGTTGGAGGAGCTATATGCAGAACCGCCCCAGGCTCGCCGCTACGAATTGCCCCAAAAGGGAGATTGGTCCGATGTGTTTGTCTGGTTGGATGCGGGGCTGAAGTGGGCCGAAAGTTTGGGACTGGTGCCGTTTCGCCAAGAGGGTCTGGCGGCGGCAGAAAAGTGGATTTTGCAACGCCAAGAAGAAACGGGGGACTGGGGGGGCATTCAACCGGCTATGGTCAATTCCCTGTTGGCGTTGCGCTGCTTGGGTTATTCCCCGGATGAGCCGGCGGTGGTGCGGGGCTTCCGGGCGGTGGAAAAGTTCTGCGTCGAAAGCGACACGGAGTATTGGATGCAGCCCTGCGTGTCGCCGGTGTGGGATACGGCGCTGACGGTGCGGGCGCTAGTGGATAGCGGGTTGCCACCGGACCATCCAGCGCTGGTGCAGGCGGGCCAATGGCTGTTGCATAAACAAATTCTCCATACCTACGGGGACTGGTCGGTAAAAAATCCCTGGGCGCGACCGGGGGGCTGGGCCTTCGAGTTTGACAATCGCTATTACCCGGATGTGGACGATACGGCGGTGGTAGTCATGGCCCTGAGTCAAATTCGCCTGCCTAACGAGGCGGAAAAGCAGCAGGCCATCCGGCGGGCGGTGGACTGGATTGTGTCCATGCAGGGGCGCAACGGGGCTTGGGGGGCCTTTGATAAGGACAATGACCAGGACTGGTTGAATTTCATTCCCTACGGGGATTTGCAGGCGATGATTGACCCGGGGACGGCGGATGTGACGGCGCGGGTGTTGGAAATGGCCCGCTATCCGGGGGTGCCGCCTTTGCCGCCGCTAGTCAAGCAACGGGCGCTGGATTACCTGTTGCGGGTGCAGGAGCCGACGGGCAGTTGGTTTGGCCGCTGGGGCGTCAATTACATCTACGGCACCAGTGGGGTTTTGGCTGCTTTGCAGGACGAACCGCAAGCGCTACAGGCACGGGAACGGGCGGTGACCTGGTTGCTGGCGCACCAAAATCCCGACGGGGGGTGGGGGGAAACCTGTCGCAGCTACGATGACCCAGCGCTCCAGGGCCAGGGGGATAGTACGGCCTCCCAAACCGCCTGGGCATTGTTGGGCTTGTTAGCGGCCGGACAAGCCACCCAGCCGGCAGTAAGGCGGGGAATAGAATACCTCCTGACCCAACAACAGGCCAATGGCGCTTGGCAGGAGCAATGGTTTACTGGCACCGGTTTTCCCCGCCATTTCTACCTGCGCTATAACTTGTACTATCAGCACTTCCCGCTCATGGCCCTGGGGCGCTACCGGCAGCAGGTGGAGCAGGACTAGGCCAACCCCGGTTTTTCCGCTATACTTGGCGCTAATGGTATGGTGTGTGTAGTGGTGGAAAGGAGTTGAGCGGATGGATCTGCGCCGGGGTGCTTTGGAATTACTCAAAGAAACAAGCCGCACGTTTTTTATTCCCATCAGTGGCTTGCCTGCGGGTTTGCAAGAAGCGGTGATGTCCGCCTATCTCTGTATGCGGGCCATTGACGAAATCGAAGACCACCCGGATTTGGATAATGAAACAAAAGTGAAATTGCTGCGCTCGGTGAGTTTGACCCTCGAGGCGGCGACGGATACCTTTGCGGTGAATGATTTATCCCTGGCGCTGGCGGTGCACCAAACCCCCTTGCCGGAGGTGACGGTGCGGATCGGGGAATGGGCTTTGCTGGCTCCCCCAACGATTGCGCCCCGGATTTGGGATGCCACGGCAGCGATGGCGGACCGTATGGCCTATTGGGCGTCCTGTAACTGGCGGATTCAAACGGAGGCGGACCTAGACCGCTATACCTTTGGCGTGGCGGGGGCGGTGGGCTTGCTGCTGTCGGATTTGTGGGCCTGGTATGATGGTACGCAGACGAATCGTTCCCTGGCGATTGGCTTTGGGCGGGGTTTGCAGGCGGTGAATATCCTGCGTAACCGCGAGGAGGACCAACGACGGGGCGTCAACTTTTTCCCGGATGGTTGGGGCAAAGCGGAAATGGATGCCTATGCCCGCCGGAATCTCGCCCTGGCAGAGGCCTATAATGCAGCCCTACCTCCCGGACCGGCTCTGGATTTCTGTAAAATTCCCCTGGCGCTGGCCCACGCCACTTTGGAGGCCCTGCAACAAGGCCACGCCAAACTTACCCGTAGTGCGGTCATGGCCGTTGTTGCCCAGGTGACCGGTCGCAGCCGTTAGATAGGTTTATGTAAAAATTTATGTAAAAATCAGTGGGGACAACTGCCCTGTTCCTTGGTGCAAGGTTGGACCCGGGGGTGGTGGTTTGTGCGGGGGGAATCCTTGGGGTTCCATCAAGAGGCAATCGCCGAAAAGACTTGCCCAAAAATATTGGATGCGAGGGACGGCCAACCCATCTGCCTGTTGGTCAAATCCCCCAATCAAAAAAGCGAGCTGCCGAATAAACCTGATCCAACCAGGTCGTACTGGCAACAACCAAATGGCCAGTCTCTGGGAGGGAGTCTGTACTTATCAGATAGTGCATTGTTACCGTAGGTAACTTGTCAATCTTGCAGTCTCTAGTTATGGTGCATCTATGTTTGCTCATTCCTTCCCCTTTAGCCAAAGCAATGCCAACTAGGGAAGCCTTATTAACTTGCGTTAGGCCCAGGCAAGATTGATGATGGTCTGCCAATCAGCCAGCTTTAAACCTGCTGGTAAATCATTAGCCAAGCATACTGTTTTTAACTCGGTAAATTCAGACTCAGTGGGATTTAATCATCATGGTGATTAAATTGGCCTACTTTACTGGTTGCGGTAATAGAGATCGGGGTTGCTGGCATTATCGCCAATCCACGTGGTCAACTCATGCTCAAGAAAGCACTACAGAACGCCCTCGTAGAGTTCGCCCAAAGAAATTTCTAGGTTCACATTTGGATTCATAGGTGGTAAGTAACCACTGGTGGGGTGCGCCGATAGTGATCCACACTTACCCAATACTGGTCAATCCGCACGTACTCCTGCAGGGTGTCCCTTGTGCGATGCCAGGCAAACTTTCCCCCCAGTCGTAGGCGCTGGTGGCAGAGAATTCACAACCTTGTCCTGCCGGACCTCCTGAAGTTCATCCCCTCAGGAACCCGCAGGGTTGGCCTCACAAGTGGCTCCGTGCCAGAGGGTAAAAAGCGCCACAAATCTGGTTATGATTGGGGGTTCCATCGGTCATCTCAACAATTTTCCCATCCCGATATTCCTGGCGAACCCCTGACGCTAAAACGCAGGCACGTTGGGAAAGTGTTGAGTGGCCCAGGCCCGTTCGCCACAGGTGCGAGGGGTGGGAAAGACTTTACTGGGATTGGCCAGGCCGTCGGGGTCAAAGGCGCGGCGCAGGCGTTGCATGGTTTCTAAATCGGCGGGGGAGAACAACTCGCTCATGTAGCAGCGTTTTTCCGCCCCGATGCCGTGCTCCCCGGAAATGCTCCCCCCCGCCTGGACACAGAGTTTGAGAATTTCGCCCCCTAGGCGTTCCACCTGAGCCAGCGCCCCCGGCACCGTACCGTCGTAGAGAATTAAAGGGTGCAGATTGCCATCCCCAGCGTGAAACACATTGGCAATGCGATAGCCCGACTCCCGGCTTAGGCGCTCGATTTCCTGCAATATCCAGGGCAGACGACTGCGGGGCACCACCCCATCCTGCACGTAGTAGTTGCGACTGATTTTGCCCATGGCGGCAAAGGCTGCTTTACGTCCTTTCCACAGCCGCTCCCGTTCCTGGGGGTCCTTAGCCACCTGGAGTTGGCGCGCCCCCTGCTCCCGGCAAATCCGTTGCACTTGGGCCATGGCCTCCGCCACCTCCGCCGGCAACCCGTCCAATTCCACCAGCAAAATGGCGCCCGCATCCCGGGGATAACATCCCGTCGCCACCACCTGCTCCACCGCGTTGATGCTCAGGTTGTCCATGATTTCCATCCCACCGGGGATGATGCCGGCAGCAATGATGGCCGAGACCGCCGCACCCGCCTGGGCCACGGTGGCAAAGTCGGCACACAGCACCTGCACACAGGGCGGCGTTTTCAGAATGTTCAGGGTGATTTCCGTAACGATGCCCAGGGTGCCCTCCGAACCCACCACCACCCCCGTCAAGTCATAACCCGGTGTTTCCGGCACCCAGCCCCCCAGGTCCACTACCTCCCCCAGGGCCGTCACCAGCTTGAGACCCAGCACATGGTTGGTGGTCACCCCGTATTTCAGGCAGTGGACGCCCCCGGAATTTTCCGCCACATTGCCCCCCACCGAACACACCATTTGACTCGACGGGTCCGGCGCGTAGTAAAAGCCCCAGGGACTCACCGCCTGCGTCACCCAATGGTTGATCACCCCCGGTTGCACCACCACCCGCCGGTTGGGAATATCCACCTGCAATACCTGGCGCATCAGGGCCGTGACGATCAACAGGGCGTTGTCCTCCGGCAGGGCGCCCCCCGACAGGCCCGTACCTGCTCCCCGGGGCACAAACGGCACCCCATAGCGGCGACAAAGCTGCAGGACGGCCTGGACTTCCTCCGTCGTTTTGGGCAGGACGGCCAAGGGGGGACGCTGACGATAGGCCATCAACCCATCGCACTCATAGACCAACAATTCCTCCCGGCGACGCACCACCCGGCGCGGTTCTAGTACCCGGGTCAATTCCTCCGCCAGATGGTTCCAGTCAATCGTCACGGCACCCCGGTCAGGTCGAAGTTGGCGGGGTCATAGAGAAAGCGCACCGCGTCCTCCTCCAGGCGATGTACCAACCAGGGTTCCAATTCGCTGCCATGTCGCAGGGCCGCCACGTAGCCGTCTAAATACAACCGCAGTTCGTCCAGCGAATAACCCTGCCGCCGCAGTTCCACCAGGGTATCCGTCAGCTTCTGGTAGTAGCGAATGGCCCGCGCATCCTGCAACATGGCCGCCCCCCTTGTGACCACAGCCCTATTGTACTGAATCGAACAGGGTCGCTCCCAGCCAGCCGACACCCAACCGCCGCTGCTCCGCCGTTGGCCGGGTCAGGGGTTGAAGCCGGTACCGCTCCGGTTGGGGGTCCTGGAGTGTCAACGTACACTGGTGCAACTCCTCCCGGCGCAGGTACGTGATCGTCACCGTTTCGCCCGGCCGCCAGGACTGCCACCAGTCTCCCCCGGTTTCCCCGCGCACTTGCTGGTTATTGACGGCCACCAGTTCATCACCCGGGTCCAGGCCAGCCCACCAGGCCGGAGAATGTTTGAGCACGTATTTGACCCTGGTGCGCCCCGTCTCCAGGACCAACCCGCTATAGGGGACTTGGCCGGGCACCGCCTGGAGTTCCAGCCCAAAAGCCGCCAAGGTCTCGGCCAGGGGTAAAGGAGCCGTGCCCTCGATAGCCTCCCGCCAACAATCCCCCAAATCCTCACCCGCCACTGCCTGGATGACCTGGAAAAGTTGCTCCGGCGTAAAGCCTTGACCCGTCTGGCCGAATTCCCGCCACATTTTTCGCATCACGTCGTCAAAGGAACGCCGGTTATCGTGGCGCCAGCGAATGCGCAAATCCAACAGCAACGTCACCAACGCCCCCTTCAGGTAGTAGGAAACCTGGCTGTTGATGCTGTTGGCCTCCCGGCGGTAGTACTTGATCCAGGCGTCAAAGCTGGCCTCCGCAAGCGATTGCGTCTCCCGCCCCGGTGTTTGGAAATAACGGGTGATCTCTTCACTCAGCAGCTCCAAAAACCGTTTGGCGTCGTACAGGCCCGCGCGCCAGGGCATCACCAGGTCGTAATAGCTGGTTGTCCCCTCGCAAAACCACAGGGACGTGGTGTAGTTTTCCCGGTCGTAGTCCAAGGGGATGAACTCCGCCGGCTGGATGCGCTTGCCATTCCACAGGTGGAAAAATTCGTGGGCCACCAGGTTCAAAAAGCGTTGGTAACCCTCCGGGCGGGTCAACTGGCGGCGGCTGTAGAGCAAAGAGCAGCAATTTTTATGCTCCAGGCCCCCATAGCCCTGCAGCGGCAGATGCAACAAAAACAGGTATCGGTCATAGGGCAATCCCCCAAACAGTTCCGCTTCGGCCTCGATAATACGCGTGATGTCTTGGAGCACACGGGGCGCCTCCACCGGCAGTGGCCCCCATACCGCCAATTCGTGGGGAATCCCCCGCACGGTAAAAGGGTAAATCGCCTGACGTCCGGCCTCGATGGGACTATCCACCAAAGCGTCGTAGTTGGGGGCGCGGAAATGCCCCGGACCTAAAGCGGGCAAAACCGTACTGATGCGCCAATCCGGGTGCGGCAACGCCAGGACAACCTCATGGGGAACATCCCGCGCCGCCGGCACAGACAAAAACGTCGCCGCCCCGTTGAGATAGAGATGGGTGGCATCCACATGGTTGGTGCGCACCGATAAATCGTTGGCGTATAGGTCGTAATACACCCGGATCGGGTCAAGGCCCTGGGTCTGGATTTGCCAGCGGTTTTTGCTCACCTTGCGCCAGGGTAACCCCCCAGCCACCCGAAAATTCTCCAGATGTTTGGCGTACTCCCGCACCAGGTAGGACCCCGGCGTCCACACCGGCAGGCTCAGCTCCAAGATATCCTGCTGCCAACCCCTCACCGTCAGCTCGATATGCACATAGTGGGTAGCCGGATGGGGCGCCGTGATGTGATAACGGATGGCCAGTGTCATAACCCTGCCCCTCAAGCCGCCGCCTGAAATTGCAGGGGTTGTCCCCGCACCGCCTCGTTGAACTGCCCCTGGTAGTAGACAATTCGGCCCCCCACGATGGTCACCTGGGGCCACCCCGTCAGTTCCCACCCCTCAAAGGGACTCCAGCCGCATTTGGTTTGCAAATCCTCCCGTCGCACCGGCTGGGTGTGCTCCCAATCCACCAGCACCACATCCGCATCATAGCCCACCGCCAGTTGCCCCTTGTTGACGATGCCGTAGGCCCGCGCCGGTTGGGTTGACAGCCACTGCACCACCTGCGCCAGGGTACATTTGCCCTTTTTGGCTTGCGTCAACATCAGGGGCAAAAAGGTTTCCACCCCCGGCATCCCCGACGGCGACTCCGGGTAAGGCCGCGCCTTTTCCGCCAGCGTGTGGGGGGCATGGTCCGTGGCCATAAAATCAATCACCCCCTCCTGCAACCCCTGCCAGAGCACCTGATTATCGTGGGGCGTGCGCAAGGGCGGATTCATCTGGGCCAGCGACCCCAGGGTGAAATAGGCCGAGCGGTCCAACAGCAGATGCTGGGGCGTCACCTCCGCCGTGATCCAGGGGCGCTTGTGCCGGCGTAAAAATTCCACCTCCAGGGCCGTAGACAGGTGCAGAACGTGCAGGCGTCGCCGGTATTTGCTCGCCAAGCGCACCGCCAACTCCGTCGCCTGCAAAGCCGCCAGCTCATCCTGAACATCCGAATGCACATCTGGGCGGTGGAATTCCGATGCCAAAAGCCGTCGCCGCTCTAGAATGCGCTGGTGATTTTCCGCATGCACCGCAATCAGCCGTCGACCGGTGGCAAAAATGCGCTCCAGGACCGCCGGGTCCTCCACCAGCAAATCTCCGTGCATGGACCCCATAAACACCTTGATCCCACACACCGGCTGCACCCGGTTGAGTTCCTCCAGGTTATCCCGCGTTGCTCCGATAAAAAAGCCGTAATTGACCAGGGACTTTGCCGCCGCCCGGCGCAACTTGTCATCCAACGTCGCCTGGTCCACCGTGCTCGGGCACGTATTGGGCATCTCCAAAAACGACGTCACTCCTCCCCTGGCGCAGGCGCGACTGGCGGTGTGCAGGTCCTCCTTGTGCTCTAATCCCGGCTCCCGGAAATGCACCTGGGCATCAATCACCCCCGGCAGCAGCAGCCACCCCTGGGCATCCAACACCTCGGCGTAGTGGGCGCGGCGGTCCTCAATGGTGATTTCCGCGATCTTCCCCTGGCGAATCCCCACATTGCAGGGCTGGAGCTGTCCCTGGGGACCAACAATTTGGGCCTGGTGAATCCATAAGCTATCATGCTGATTGAACATCGCCAGACGGAGACGGACTTTTTCCATTATGGGGTGGGGTGGGCCATCCATGCACTGGTGGGACGAGTTGGAAGCCACTTTGTCGGCCAAGCTAGACGAATTTCTCCAGACCCACCCCGACCTGGCTGCCCGCCTGGAAGCCGAAACCCTCAGCGAACAGGAAACCCAGACCCGCTGCCTGTTGCAACAACTCCAACGCGAGCGCCAGGACCTGGAACAAAAAATCCGTAGTACTGCCCGAGACATCCGCCTGTGGCGCGAGCGGCAACAGGTTGCCGAGCAGGCCAAACGCCCCGATTTAGTCGCCGCCGCCCAACAGCGCCAGCAAACCCTCATGGCCCAGGGCAACCAATACTGGGCGCAATTGCGCGTCAATCAAAAACGCCTCCAGCAAACCGAAGCCCTCCTGCGACAAATCCAAAAGCAACGCCGGCAGGTAAAAATTCCCACCAGCCAAGCCCCTTCCCCCAACGCCCTGGAACGGGAATTTCAAGCCCTAGAGATTGAGCAGGAATTTGAAAAACTCAAGCGAGAGATGGGATACGGATGACCCCCTTGCACCTGCTTGCTGCGGCGCAACTGGCAGATGAGCGGGGAACCATCCCCCTACCGGCCCTGATTCAGGGAATTGCCCAGCCCTCAGACCTGGCCCAAGTCCTAGACCATTGCCCCCCCGAACAATGGATCTGCCTTTGGCATGGGGAATCCTTGCTGTTTCAGGGAGAGCGCCGACACCTGCCCACCCAGCCCTGGCCCTACCCCCTGCAGGTCTATCTCCCCGACCCCGTGCGGGAAAGCTACCGGCAACTAGTGGACGTGGTGGCCGAGCTGCGCCATCCCCAACGCGGCTGTCCCTGGGATTTGGCCCAAACCCCCCAGAGCCTGACCCCCTACATCCTGGAGGAGGCCTACGAAACTGTCCACGCCATCCAAACAGGCCAGCCCGCTGCCATCCAGGAAGAACTAGGGGATTTACTCCTGCAAGTGGTTCTACAAGCGCAAATTGCCCAGGAAACCGGCCAGTTTTCCGTGGTGGAAGTCGCCCAGGGCCTCAGCGCCAAACTCATCCGCCGCCACCCCCATGTTTTTGGGGACGTAGCCGTAACTGACGTGCAGACTGTGCGCCGCAACTGGGAAGCCATCAAACACCAGGAGCAGGGCCACTCGCTGGCAGAAAAATTGCAGCACTACGGCGAGACCTTTCCCCCCTTGCTGGCCGCCGCCAAAATCTACCAAAAGCTCAAATCCCACCACCGACTTCCCGACGAGACTACAGCAGATATCAAGACGCTTCAGGCCCTATGGGAGCGCTACTGGCAACAGCCGAACCCGCAGACCCTCGGGCAGTTATTGTTTGGGTTGGTGGCTGCTGCGGTGGAGCATCACCTGGACCCACACCTGGCCCTAGAACACATCAACCACGCCTACATTTCTCACTGCCGCTCGTCTTGATCCCCGCCCCCTCTTCCCCCCACCAGCCTGGCCCCTACCCCCGGTCCCTCCTATTGTTAAATTCTGTTAACAGATATTAAACGGTGGGGATTTTCTGGGTAGGGGATGGGGGGTGAAGGCAATTGTTGCGACTAATTAACGACCCCTTGCCAAGGCAGAAGTAAACCCCTATACTGCTGTAGGGTTATGTAATCCCCATTACAAAAGCAACGTTCGCACACGTTTTCGAGGAGGAGATCGCATTGGCTAGGAGACGGAAACGGCGGAGTCGGCGGCGTTTGGAAGGTAAGAAAATTCTGGAGTGTGTACCCCAGTATGTGTTGGACAGTGGTGAGGACAAACCCGTAACGGCGGCTCGGCGATTTATCCACGCCCATGGGATTACGCCACCGGCGCTGTTGCTGGTTCGCCGGAATGAACACACGGTTGACCGTTTCTTCTGGGCGGAAAAGGGGTTGTTCGGGGCGCAATACGTGGAGGAGAATCATTTCCTGTTCCCCAGTTTGCGTGCCCACGAGGCAACGGTGAGCGTAGCCAAGTAGGTAGGGCTGGGGTCGGTTTTTTGCCCTCGCCAGGGGATACAGGGCTGGCTAAGCTCGATCCTAGGGCGGGTGGGCAGCACCGATGGCTTTGATTGACCTTTTTCCCCAGTACCGACAACTGCCGCCGGGGTTGGCGTTTTCCCACTGGCAAGTTGGGGTGCGACTGGCGGCACGCCTGCTGGTGGAGCAATCCCCCTGGGTGCTGGTGGGACCGTCTGAAGTGCGCCGGGGGTCCCTGTGGATAGATGACCGGGAGTTGCTGCCGGGTCAGCGGGTGTTTTTGGTGCGCACAGGGGATTGGGTACTGGCCTCGGTGCTGACGGAGGGGGGGCAACTGGCCCATACGTTTGTACCGGCGGTGGTGCGTCAGGTGTGGTCGGCCCTGCTCCCCCGGGTGATGGATGGTCAGTTGCGGGCGCAGTTGGAAGCCCTGCCCGATTCTTGGCCGACCGCGTCCCTGGGGCTGGTAGAGCAGTTCTACCAGGATTGGTTGCAGGCTGCTGTCCAACTGCCGGAGGAGTGGGTGCAGTCGGTGCTGCACGAAATGTCCACGCCCCTGAGTACGATCGGCACCTGGACGGATTTGCTGCTGAAATACCGGTCCCAGTTGCCGGTGCGGGTGGTGCAGGGGCTGCAGGCGATTGCCCAGGAGGTGCGAGCGCGGCAAGAGCAGTGGCGGTCCTGGTTTGCCCCCCAGGAAACCCAAACGGAAATCGCTGATTGGCAGGCCCAGGCCCAGGCGCGGGGCATTGTCTTGCATCTGGAATTGATGACACCTCTGCCGGCGGTCGTGCGCCATTTACTGGCCCAAGTCATGCCTTTGCTGCTTGGGGAATTGCCCCCCGGTGCCCGCATCCAAGGCGCAGCTCACCAGAAGCAAATTGCCCAGAGGAAAGTAATTGTGTTGTATTTACAGTTCACACCCTTAAGTGACTCGCTGCGCTGGGGAGGTGGATGGCACTGCAGTCCTCAAACGGGACGGCTCTACCCCAGCCTGGCCCATTGGCAACAGCGCTTGGCAGCCCTGGGGGGGGAATTACACTGGCAGGCCCAGGGACTGGAGTTGCTACTGCCCCTGGAGACCTTGGGACAGCAGGGCCTGGGCGAGTAACAGGTCAGCCGGTGTGGTCATTTTCAGGTTGGTTTCTTCCCCCGGGACCACCTGGACGGGATAACCGTAGCGCTCGAGCAGGGCGGCGTCGTCTGTGGTTTGCCAGCCTTCCTCGCGGGCGCGCCGGTGACAGGTTTTCAGCACCTCCACCTGGAATCCCTGGGGGGTTTGGGCGGCCCACAGGTGCTGGCGCTCCGGCGTGTGGTCAATCCGGGGTGGGTCCTTCACCACCTTGATGGTGTCCTTGACGGGGATGGCCGCAATGGCCCCTACCGCTTGGGTTAAGGCTATTTGACAACGCCGGAACAGGTCGGGACTGGCCAAACAGCGGGCGCCATCGTGAATCAGGACGGTGGTGGCTTGGGGGGGCAGGGCCTGTAGGCCGTTCCAGACCGACGCTTGCCGCGTTTCGCCCCCGGGAATCAACTGCACGGGAACTGGCGGCGATAGGGCGTCGCAAATGCGCTGGAAATCGGGCCAGTCCACCGGTTGGGCCATGATGCCTACCCAGGTGGGCTGCGCTTGCAACACCCGTTCCAAGGTCCAGGTCAACAGGGGCCGCCCCTGTAGCGACAGCAAAAGCTTGTTCCGGTCATGCCCCATGCGTTTGCCCTGACCGGCGGCGGCGATCAGCACGTACATGGCCCGATATTATCCCATGCCCGCCGTGGCCAAGGGAATCACCAGGCAGGTCCCACTCTGGTCAATCGTGCTGTAGAACACATCACACCAGGTATCGGTATCCAGCGGATAACGGGGTACCCAGAACACCCAGTGCCGGTCAATTTTCAGCTCACTGCGCAGGGTGGGATAGGGTTCCCGCTTAACCTGCTCCAGCACCCCATAAGCCCGCGACTCCAGGGTTTCCAACCAGGCTGCCACCCGCTCCTGCGACCCCTGGTTGGTCTCCAGGTGCAAAATTCCGTGCACCCGCACTTGCTCCCACCACACCAGGGGGTCCTTGAGGTCTAGCCCCCGGGTCTGCATCCGCTTCCAAGCTTCCCCCAATCGTTCTTTCACCAGGGTTTGCACCCGCACCAGTTGATCGAGTTCGTAGGTTGGATCCAAAACCTTTAATTGGCGGGCGGTACGACGGAACCACATAACGTGCGTAGACATACAAACCCCCACTCGCTTTCAAACGCAGCTAGCCGTTTGGCTAACCGGTTCCGTAGAGGCGCTCTTCCACCCGCTTAAAGTATTCCACCGCGGATCATAGGGGAAAAATTGTTCCATCGTCAAGGTTGTCCCTGGGTTATCCTGGGGAACTAAGGGTACCTGGAACGATGAAGGCCGGCCTTCTGAAAAATTGGTGGCACAATCATCTGGCCCGGTGGGGGCTGGTCCTCCTGCTGGTGCTCTACACGGCCATGGTGTTTGCGGATTTCTTGGCTCCCTACGACCCCTACCAAGGGCGTGAGGAGGGGACCTTACTACCGCCGACAGCCATTGAATGGCGTCCCTGGCCCCACGTCTATCCCACTCGCCAGGGGCCGTTGAACCTGGAAACGGGGGACCGGGAACTCATCGTGGACCGAACGCAGCCCAAGCCAGTGCGTCTGTTGGTGCGGGGCTATACCTACGACTGGTTAAAACTCACGCTGCCGATTCCCCAGCGCACCCAGCGGGGCTGGCAGGTGCAGGATTGGGTGGTATTTCCGGGGATCCGCAGCGATTGGCACCTGTTTGGGGTCGAGGCGCCGGCTTACTTGCATCTGTTGGGGACCGATGACCAGGGACGGGACCAGTTCAGCCGTCTGTTGCTGGGGAGTCGCATCAGCCTGTCGGTGGGGTTGGTGGGGATTGCCGTCACCTTTCCCATTGGGGTGGTGCTGGGGGGCATCGCCGGGTACGCCGGGGGCTGGGTGGATGCCCTGCTGATGCGCCTGGTGGAGGTGCTCATGTCCATTCCTAGCATCTATCTACTGGTGGCCTTGGCGGCGGTGTTACCCCCCGGCCTGACCAGCGCCCAGCGCTTTTTGCTCATTGTGTTTATTACTTCGTTTGTGAACTGGGCTGGGTTAGCGCGGGTGGTGCGGGGACAGGTGCTGAGCATCAAGGAACAGGGGTTTGTGCAGGCGGCGCGGGCGTTGGGAGCCAGTCCCTGGGGCATTCTCTGGCGCCATGTCCTCCCCCAAACCAGCACCTACGTCATCATTGCCGCTACTCTCACAGTGCCGGGCTTTATTGTGGCAGAGTCGGTGCTGAGTTTGATCGGGCTGGGGATCGAGCAGCCGGATGCCTCCTGGGGCAATATGCTGTCGCTGGCCACCAATGTCTCCATCCTGCTGTTGCATCCTTGGCTGGTGTGGCCGCCAGCGCTGCTGATTGTCCTGGCGGTGCTGGGGTTTAATTTGTTGGGGGATGGCCTACGGGATGTGCTCGACCCCCGCCAGAGTAGCCGTTAAATATCTAACTCGTCCCAGCGCAATTGGGAAGCATAGGTTTCGATGAACTCCCGCCGGGGCGGCACCCGGTCCCCCATGAGAATCGTAAACAGTCGGTCTGCCTCCGCCGCATCCTCAATCGTCACCTGTTTTAGGGTACGGGTTTCCGGGTTCATGGTGGTTTCCCAGAGTTGCTCCGGCATCATTTCCCCCAACCCCTTGAAGCGTTGGATCGTGTAATGGGCGCTGGCCGGTAATTCCTGTTTCACCCGTTCCAACTCCCGGTCGTTGTAGCAATAGATCACTTCCCGAGGCCGGGCACGTTCCAGCTTGTACAAGGGCGGGCAACCGATGTAGATATAGCCCTGTTCAATAATAGGCCGTTGATAGCGATAGAAAAAGGTCAGCAGCAGGGTGCGAATGTGCGCCCCATCCACATCGGCATCCGTTAACAAGATAATGCGGTGATAGCGCAACTTACTCGGGTCAAACTCTTCCCCCTTGATCCCCAAACCGATGGCCATGATCAGGGCCTGAATTTCCGCGTTTTTATACACCCGGGCGTCGTCCGTTTTTTCGATGTTGATGATTTTGCCTCGCAAGGGCAAGATGGCCTGGTAACGCCGGTCCCGGGCTTGTTTGGCACTGCCGCCAGCGCTGTCCCCCTCCACGATAAACAGCTCGCATTCCCGGGGGTCACGGCTGCTGCAATCGGCTAATTTGCCAGGCAGTGTGGAGGACTCTAAAACCGATTTGCGCCGCACCAGCTCCCGCGCCCGTCGTGCCGCCTCCGCCGCTTGATAGGCCTGAATCGCCTTGTCCAAAATGGCATCGGCCACCTGGGGGCGCATTTCTAAGTACTCCAGGAGGGCTTCCCCCACCAGGGAATCCACAATCCCCCGTACCTCCGTATTGCCCAGCTTGGTCTTGGTTTGCCCCTCAAACTCCGGGTTGGGCACCTTCACGGAAATGATCCCTGTCAGTCCCTCGCGGATATGTTCACCCGCCAAATTGGCATCCTGCTCCTTGAGCTTATTGCGCTTGCGGGCCAGATGATTGAGGGTGCGTGTCAAGACCGCCTTGAGTCCCTCCAGGTGGGTGCCCCCATCCACGGTGCGGATGTTATTGGCAAACCCTAGTAGGTTCTCGCTGTAGGCATCGCTGCACCACTGGAGGGCCACCTCCACCAGGATATGGTTCCGCTCCCCCTGGATGTAGATCACCTCCTCGTGCAGGGGTTGTTTGTCCTGGTTCAGGTAGGCCACGTACTCGCGGATGCCCCCCAAATAACAAAACGTTTCGATGCGGGGGGGTTGTTTCCGGTAGTCCCGCAGAGCGATATGAATCCCCGCATTCAAATAGGCCAACTCCCGCAGGCGCGTCGTCAGCAGGGCGAAATCAAACTCGGTGGTTTCCTTAAAAATTTCCGGGTCTGGGCAAAAGGCCACTGCTGTTCCCCGGCGCGGCTCCGTCAGGGGTTCACTGTGCAGCTCAGTCACCGGCTTGCCCCGTTCATAGCGCTGGCGAAACTGCCGTCCTTCCCGCCAGACCGTCACCTCCACCCAGCAAGACAGGGCATTGACCACCGACACCCCCACCCCGTGCAAGCCCCCGGACACCTTGTAGCCACCGTTTTCCCCACCAAACTTGCCCCCGGCGTGCAAGACCGTCATCACCGTCTCCAGGGCCGATTTCCCCGTCTTGGGGTGGATGCCCGTCGGGATGCCGCGCCCGTTGTCCGTCACCACCACCGAACCATCCGGGTGCAAATCCACTTCAATATGGGTGCAAAAACCCGCCAGCGCCTCGTCCACCGAATTGTCCACCACTTCGTACACCAGGTGGTGCAACCCCTTGGGTCCCGTACTGCCGATGTACATCCCTGGCCGCCGCCGGACCGCTTCCAACCCCTCCAAAACCTGAATCTGCTCAGCCCCGTAGGCGGCCGTCATGCTAAATCCCCCAGAAACACCCGAAAACGACACGTGACCCCAAATCTAGGTTAATTTTAGCACAAAACGCCTAGAATCTCCTGCAGAATGGAAATGAGCAGCCATTTAGTGGGGGGGTGGAATCCTGGCGCTAATTCTCATCGCCGGACCAACAGCCAGCGGCAAAACGGACTTGGCCATCGCTTTAGCCCAAGAGCTCGGCAGCGTCATTATTAATGCGGATTCGCGTCAGATTTACCAGGGGTTGGACATTGGTACGGCCAAACCCACGCCAGCGCAACGGGCATTGGTGCCTCACCATCTTGTGGACTGGGTGCCGCCGACAGCAACGGTGACCGTAGCCGAGTATCAACAGGCCGCCCAAGCCCTGATTGCCGATTACCAGCGCCGGGGGATTACGCCGTTACTGGTGGGGGGCAGTGGGCTATACATCCAGGCCGTGGTCCAGGGGTTAAAGATTCCGCCGGTGCCGCCCCAACCCCAGTTACGCCAGCAACTGGCCACCTACAGCCAGCCAGAGCGCTATCAGTTTTTGCAGCAGGTGGACCCTGCCAGTGCCGCCAAAATCCATCCCCACGACGCCGTGCGCACCCTGCGGGCCTTGGAGGTCTATTATGTGACCGGCACTCCCTTGTCCCAATGCCAAGGCCAAGCCCCGCCGGACTATCCGGTACTGTTTCTCTATCTCGACAGCCAGCAATTGGCCCAACGCATTGCCCGGCGCACCGCCCAGATGTTTGCCCAGGGGCTGGTGGAGGAAACCCAGTATCTGCGAGCCACCTACGGCGCCGATTTACCCCTGCTCAAAACCTTGGGCTATCGGGAAGTAGGCCTGTATCTGGACAGAGCCATAGACCTGGAACAGGCCAGAGCCCTGGTCATCCACCACACCCGCCGGTTGGCCAAGCAACAGCGCACCTGGTTTCGCGCTCAACCAGGACGGGTCCATCTGGAGGCCGACCGACCTGACCTGGTCCCTTATGCCTGGCAAAAAGTGCAGGATTTTCTGAGGGCCATCAGCTACTGATCTGACTCGCGGGCGATTTGGCGACACAAAACCAGCACCGGGACCATGCCCACCACCACCAGGGCCAGCGCCGGACCAGACGCCTCGATCAAGCGGGAATCCTGGGCGTAGCGATAAACCCGCACCGCCAGCGTGTCGAAATTAAAAGGGCGGATGATGAGCGTAGCCGGCAACTCCTTAGCCACATCCACAAACACCAAAATGGCTGCGCTGGCTAATGTCCCGGCCATCAGGGGTATATGCACCCGCCACAGGGCACTCCAGGGCCGGTGACCCAAACTGCGGGCTGCCTCGTCCAACTCCGGTGCAAGGCGCGCCAAACCCGCCTCCACCGCGCTCAGGGCCAGGGCCAAGTACCGCACCAGGTAGGCAAAGATGAGAGCCGCCACCGTTCCCCCCACCACCATCCGGCCGAGGGCACCGTCTAGCCACCCCAGCACCAGCAGTACCCCCACGGCAATCACCGACCCCGGTACGGCATAGCCCATGGCCGCTAGGCGAGAAACCCAAGCCACCGGGCCGCCCCCCAGCAACCGCTGCCCATACCCCAAAAACAGAGCTATCCCCAAAGCCAGTACCGCCGTCAGCACCGCCAAGAAGCAGGTATGGCGAGCCGAGGCCCAAAATGTGGCGTCAAAGGTCTCCGTGCGGTAGCGCACCGCCAGCTCCAGCAGCACCCCCCCTGGAATGCCAAACCCAATCGTCACCGGCACCGCACAGGTCAACCAGGCCATGACGGCCACCGGACCCTTGAGATACAGCCGTGTTGGGGGTGTGGGCGTGCCCTTGTCCGCATAGCGCACCTGCTGTCGCGAAACCAACTCCAACGCCACCAGGGCAAACACAAACACCAGCAAACAGACCGACAACTGCGTAGCCGCGATGCGGTCCCCCAGGTTGTACCAGGTGCGGTAAATCCCTGTGGTAAACACCAGCACCCCAAAGTAGTCTACCACCCCAAAATCCGCCAGGGTTTCCATTAGGGCCAAGGCCAACCCCGCCATCATCGCCGGACGGGCCAGAGGCAGCGCTACCCGCCAAAACGTCCCCCACAGGGAATGCCCCAGCAATCGGCTGGCCTCCAGCAGCGCCCGGGACTGTTGCCGAAAACTCGCCCGCACCAGCAGATAGACATAGGGATACAGCACGCAGACAAACATCACAATGGCACCAGGGAGCGAGCGGATATGGGGGAACCAGTACTGTCCCACCTGCCAACCCGTCACTTCCCGCAGCCAGCGCTGGACCGGCCCAAACACCTCCAACAATTCCGTGTAGGCAAATGCCAGGACATAAGCCGGTGCAGCAAAGGGCAACACCAAAGCCCACTCCCAAAACCGCCGCCCCGGAAATTCACACACCCCCACCAGCCAAGCCGTGGCCACCCCCACCGTCACCACACCAACAGCCACCCCCCCTGCCAAAATCAACGTATTGGCGATGTACGTTGGGAGAACTGTCCTCCACAGGTGTTGCCACACCTCTGGGCGGGGCGTGAACACGCTGGCTAAGACCACCAACACCGGGATGGAAAAGACCCCGGCGACCACCAGCCCGCCCCACCCCCACACCGACAGCCATCGCCCAAACCGATATTTCATGCCCTAAACTGGAGGACGAACTATTGAACTTATTTTGCAATAGAAGGGATGCGGGTACGCCCATGGAAGCACCAGCCTTACTGCGGGTCGAAGGGTTGAGTTACCGGTTTCCTCGCCAGCTACAGCCTACGCTAGCGGACATCTACTTCACCCTGGCGCCGGGGGAAATCCTGGGCCTGTTGGGGGCATCCGGCTGTGGCAAAACGACGCTCCTGCGATTGATTGCCGGTTTCATTGCGCCCACGGGGGGGCGGATTTATTTGGCAGAAAGACTAGTGGCTGGAGAGGGACAGTGGGTGCCCCCGGAACAACGGGGCTTGGGGATGGTGTTTCAGGATTTGGCCCTGTTTCCCCACCTGCGGGTCTGGCAGAATGTGGCCTTTGGGTTGCGGCATTGGTCAGCAGCGGCCCGCCGGCAACGGGTGCAGCAGGTGCTGGAACTGGTGAAGTTACCCGACTACGGCAACCGCTACCCCCACCAACTCTCCGGTGGGCAGCAGCAACGGGTGGCTTTAGCGCGGGCTTTGGCGCCCCAACCCCGGTTGCTTTTGCTGGATGAACCCCTATCCAACCTGGACGCCCAGGTGCGGCAGCAGTTGCGGCACGACATCCGGCGGATTCTCAAAAGCACCGGCACCGGCGGCATTTTTGTCACCCATGATCGGGAGGAGGCCTTTGCCGTGTGTGACCGCATCGCCGTCTTGCACCGGGGGCGGCTGGAACAGATCGGTACCCCCGCCGAACTCTACCATCAACCGGCATCGCGGGTGGTGGCGGAACTGGTGACCCAGGCGAATTGGTTGCCGGCGGTGCCCCAGGGAGAGACAGCCTGGCAGACGGACATTGGGGTGATTACGGGATTGACAGCCCCTATGCCGGTGGCCAGCCCCTGTGAACTCATGATTCCCCAGGAGAATGTGTATCTGGAGCCGGACGAGCAGGGGGAATCCGTGGTCCAGGACGGGCAGTTTCTCGGGCGGGAGTACCGCTACTGTTTAACCATCCCGTCGGGGCGGGAGCTGCACGCCCGGGTGTCCCAGGGACCGTTGCTGCCGGTGGGAACGCGGGTGCGCTTGCGAGTCAAACCGGAGGGGGTGCGAGTGTTTGCGTCGCCCCATGGCCCCTAACGCACTGCGGGCCTACCAACGCCTGGCTATTGCCCCCCAGCAAATCCAAGGGCAGCAGGTGCACTTGACGCCCCCCCAACGGCACTACCTGGAACGGGTGTTGCGGCTCCGGTCCGGGGAACGCTTTATTGCCATGGACGGGCAGGGGCACTGGTGGCTGGCAGAATTGACAGCGCCCGGCCAGGCCCGGTTGGGGGACCTGCTGCCGGTGGATTGTGAACTGCCGGCGCCGGTGGTACTGGTGATGGGAATTCCCAAGGGGGATGGGATGGATCAGGTGCTGCGCCAGGTGACGGAGTTGGGGGTGCGGCGGGTGATACCTTTGCTGACGGAGCGGACCCAGGTGCAGCCGGGGGCAGG
This sequence comes from Gloeomargarita sp. SRBZ-1_bins_9, assembly GCA_039794565.1. Classification (NCBI taxonomy): domain Bacteria; kingdom Bacillati; phylum Cyanobacteriota; class Cyanophyceae; order Gloeomargaritales; family Gloeomargaritaceae; genus Gloeomargarita; species Gloeomargarita sp. SRBZ-1_bins_9. The sequence goes on from JAUQVX010000003.1 coordinate 65,799, forward strand.
GCGTCTACAGCGCTGGCAACGCATCGCGACGGAGGCGGCTGAACAGTCCTGGCGCCAGTGGATTCCCCAGATCACTCCTACGTTGGGGTTGGCGGAGGCTTGGGCGCAGGTGGCCCCCATGCGCTGTTTGGTCTGTGCACCGGATCAGGATGCGCCCCATCTGTTAAACGTCCTGGGCCAGCCGGAACCCCTGGCGCTATGGGTCGGGCCGGAGGGGGGCTGGAGCGGGAGCGAGTTGGCCTGGTTCCGCCGGCAGGGAGCGACTTTCGTTTCTCTGGGTAAGCGGGTTTTGCGCACGGTGACGGCACCGGTGGTGGCTCTAGCCTTGGTTGCGGCATCATGGGAAAAGTCTGCAGGAGCGATGCCATGACGGTGACCTACGCCCGCGAGTGGGATTTGTCGGGGCTGTACCAGGGTTTAGACGATCCCCGCCTAGACCAGGACTTACAGGCACTGCACGCCCAGGCGACGGCCTTTCGGGAGCAGTACCGGGGGCGGGTGGCCCAATTAACGCCGGAGCAGGTGCGCACGGCCCTGCAAACCCTGGAGGCCCTGTGGGAGCGGGTGGGATATGGCTGGGCCTATCCGGCCTTGCGCTTTGCCGCCGACACGCGGGATACCCAAGCGCGGCAGGTGCTGGACCGGGTACGCCAGACCGTGACCCAGATCGAAAACCAGGTGTTGTTTTTTGCTCTGGAGTTGCAGCAGTTGCCGCCGGCGCAGTTGACTGCTTTGGCCCAATCCCCCGTCCTGGCAACGTATCAGCACTATTTGGAACGGCTGCGGTTGCTCCAGCCCTATCAACTGCCCGAGGCGGTGGAACAGACCCGCAACCAGGACAGTTTGACGGGGCGGCAGGCATTTATCCAGTTGCATACGCTGCACCAGGGGTCGCTGCGCTATCGGCCTGTAACGACGCCGGAGGGCAAGACGGCGGAGTTGGAGGCGGAGCTGGGGGCCTTACTGCAGCACCCCGACCCGGATACGCGCTACCAGGCCTACACCAGCATCCGGGAGCAACTGGCGGCCCACAATCTGCTGTATGGCTACATCCTGAACACCCTTGCCCAGGACCATCACTTGGAAAACCAGATGCGGGGTTATCCATCCACCCTGGCCAAGCAATTACTGGCGGATGAGGTGCCGGAGGCGGTGTTTCAGACCATCATGCAGGGAACGGCGGCGCGCTATGACCTGTTTCAGCGCTATTACCGGCGCAAGGGGGAAGTCCTAGGGATGAAAATGCGCACCTGTGATGTCATCGCCCCCTGGCCGACTCAACAGCCGGTGGAGCTGCGGGTGGACTACGACCGGGGGGTGGAACTCCTGTTGCAGGCCCTGGAGCAGTTCAGTCCGGTGTACCGCCAGCGGGCGGAGGAGTTTTTCCGGCGCCGGTGGGTGGATGCCCAGGTGCGCCCAGGCAAACAGGGGGGAGCGTTTTGCGCCTATGTCCACGGCAAAAACAGTTTTCTGCTGCTTTCTTACACCGACGATGTCCACTCGCTCTTTACCCTGGCCCACGAGTTGGGGCACGGGCTGCACTATACCTGGATCAGCGAAAAACAAACCTACTTCAACAGCAGCCCCCCCCTGGTGTTGGCGGAAATTGCGTCGGTGTTTAACGAGTTGCTGTTGTTGGATTATTTATTGGACCAGGCAGACCGGCAGCCGGATTGGCAGCGGGTATTGCTGGTGCGGTTGATCGAGGACCAGTTGAATTTGCTGTTTCGCCAGAGCACAATCAGTCGCTTGGAGCTGGCGATTCACGAACGGGCGGCCCAGGGGAGTTTTGACCATGAATTTGTCAACCAAACTTGGCTGTCTCTGTATCAGGAGTTGTGCGGCGAGGCGGTGGAGGTGTTGCCGGAACATGCAGTGGACTGGGCGCGCATTAGCCACATCTTTTTCAAGCCCTTTTACTGCTACCAGTACACGGCGTCCAGTATTGTCAGTCTGGCGTGCTACCAGCAGTACCGGCAGCGGGGGGCGGATTTTATTCCGGGGTATTTGGCGTTGTTGGCGGCGGGGGGTTCCCAGGACCAGATCACGGCGCTGCGGCAGTACGTGGGGGTGGATTTGACCCGGCCAGAGACCACCGAGGCGGCCCTAGACATGGTGGCGGAACTGATCGACCGGCTGGAGGCCACGCTCTGACCTGGTAAGCTGGTGGGAGATGGTTGGGGGTACAGGGTGTCATCACCCGACGGAGACAGACAATTACAGGCGCTGGTGCAGACAGTCGAGCAGTTGCAGCAGGCAACGACACCGGAGCAACTCTGGCGGCAGGCGGCCCAGTATCTCGCCCAGGAGGTACAGGCGACCTGCCCAGGACCGGTGTGGGTGTGGCTGGCCAGTTATGACCCGGAGCGGCAAACGCTAGTGGGACGGGACGGGGTGGTGCCTAACCCCAAGGAGGAAGGGACGCTGCTGCGGCAACGGCTGGCGGTGACGCCGGGGGATGTGTGGCAGCGGGTTTTAGCGCAGGGGCAGCCCCTGGATGTGCCGGACTGGAACAAGGAAGGACGCCGGGGAGAATGGGGGCAGCGATTGGGGCGCTGGCGACCCCTGGGGGTGACCCTGTATCCCTGGCCGGGGGGCACGGGCATCGCTTTTTTGGGGACGTCGGCCTGGGGGGCGGCCCTGAAACCGGACGGTAAACTGCGGGTGCGTCTATTGCTGGGGGAGCTGGTCCACCAGTGGCAGCGTTTGCAGGCCCAGCAGCAGCGGCAACGGGTGCAGCAGGCGGGGGAATGGCTCATGCATTTGATAGAGCAATGCTGGCGACGCCAGGGCGACGAGGAACGGCTGGCATGGGTCCTGGAGCAGCTCCGGCAGGTGGTGGGCGCCGATCAGACGGTTTTTTATCGGTATGATGAGGCGGCGGGGCAATTTTGCTGGCAGGCGGGTGCACCCCCTGTACGCCCAGGAGAAACCGTGCCGCTGGGGGTTCTCCAAGGGTTGTACCAGGAGTTGCTGCTGGCTGACAGGGTGGTAATTAGCGATGCGGCCCAGACCCGGATGCCGATTGGCGCGGCGTTTTGGCAACAGCACCAGGCCCAGGCGCTCCTGGCGGCACCGGTCTACGGCGGGGAAGGCAAGCAGCTGCTGGGGTTTTGTGCCTGTTTGCGTCGTCAGCCCTGGGCGTGGGATGCCTTGGCCACAACGGCGGTGCAGGGGGTAGCCCGGTTGCTGACCCTGCTGTTGTCCCTGGCCGATCTATCCCAGGCGGTGGCGCGGCTGGAAACGGAGCTGCAACTGCATATCGGCGTGGCGCGGGCGATGACCGGTTGGGCGGACTGGCAACAGGCGCTGCAAAAAGCGGGGTACTTGCTCGACCAGCAGCTACCGGGGGACCGCTGGCTCCTGGTGCACCGGCATCCCGATAGGGGTCACTACGACCTGCTGTATCAGGGCGGCAAAAAACGCCCACTGGTGGGACCGCTACCGGCCTTGCACGAGTTGGACGCAGAAGTCCTGGGGCGGGACCAACCGGTTTTATGGGTGACTAACTGGCAAACGGACCTGAAACTCCTGACTTGGCAGCAGACGTTACAGGAGCAGGGGGTGCAGGCCGTGCTGGTGACTAACACTACACCGGGACAACCGCCGGACATGCTGTTGGTGTTGGCCCACTCCCAACCCTACCCCTGGAGTGCTCGCGATGGGCAACTGGCCCAGGCGATGGCTCGGCAGTTGGGGGTGGTGGCGCGGCAATGGTGGCTCCAGCAGGCCCAGGAACACCAAACCCGCCTGTATCAGGCCCTGGTGGGAAGCATTGGCCTTTGGGACGACCCCCCGGCCCTGGTGCGGCATTTGGCCCAGACGCTGCAGGTGCCCCAGGTGGTGTGGGTGCAAGAGATACCCGGAACCCCAACCGCCCAGGTCGTGGCCGCCCACCCCCACCTGGAACCTTTTGCGGTGGCGACCGACGCGCCTATCCCCTGGGTGGAGGACCCCTTACTGCAACGGGTGCTGAGCCAGCCGGAGCCTTGGGGGCAACAGGGCGTGGAGGTGGAACCGGTCACCCGGCGCTGGTTAACCGGTACGGGCATCGCGCGATTGCTGGCGGTTCCGGTGGGTCGGCAGAGGGTGTTGATGCTGCTGGACGGAGAAACGACTCCCTGGCCAGCGGCGGTGGTCCAGCTTTTGTCAGTTCTGGCCAAGGCGATGGCGCAGTGGCAGTCCCTACAGGCGGAGGCGCAGTCGTGGCGGCAGGGTTATCTGGCGTTGGCCTGTCAGGGCTGGTGGCAACAACAACAGTGGCCGGAATGGGCGGCGGACATCAAGGCGTTGCTGCCTGACCGGTGGCTGGAAAAGGAACAGCAGGTCCAGCGCTGGCTCCAGCCGGATTTGACCCTGCAGCGCCAAATGGTGGGGGTGGTGGGGCTGTTGCGGCGGGCGGTGGCGCGAGTACAGGACTTCCTCAACCAAAAGCAACTGTGGTTTCGGGTGCATCCCCAGGGACTGGAAAAGGCGCAGGTGTGGGGGGATGGGGAACGGCTGGAGTTTATCCTGGCGGCATTGTTGCGCTGGGCCTGTCACCGCTCGCCCCGCCAGGGACGGGTGGATGTGTGGCTGCAACTTGTAGCGGATGGTCAATTGGAGGTGGCCATTACCGATTACGGTCCGGTTGCCCAGGGGTTGCTGGAGCAGTTGCGCCCCGACTACCTGGATAACCAGGCTGTGCTGGTGGATGGAGTCGTGCGGGAGTTAGGTTTATGCCGTCACCAGGTGCGCCAGATGGGGGGGGAACTGCGCTACGAGCAACTGCCGGACGGGCGCTTTTCCAGTCGTTTATGGCTGCCTTTGGCCCTATGAACCGGCGATGGTTGGTGGGACTGACGGTGCTGGCCCTGTTGGTCTGGCTCCTGGGGCTGGGTGGGGTCCCGCTGCGGGATGTGGACGAGGGACAAGTGGCCCTGGTGGCGCGGGAGATGTTTTGTACGGGCAACTGGCTGTTTCCCACCCGCCTGGGGGAGCCGTATCTGAATAAGCCGCCGCTGGTGCACTGGCTGACGGCCATGGCCTATCACCTGGGGGGCATCACGGATGGAACGACCCGGTTTCCGGCGGCTGTAGTGAGTGCTCTGGCCGTGCCGGGTTTGTATGTGTTGGGGGGGCAGCTCTTTGCGGAAGAAATCGCGGCCCGCTGGTCGGCCCTGGTGTTTTTGACGCTGCTGCCGGTGGTGCGCCACGGACGCCTGGCCATGCTGGATGGCACGGTGGTCACGGGGTTGGTCGGGCTGTTGCTGGCAACGGTACTCACCCGGTGGCAGGTGCGCTGGAGTTGGGGGATGGGGTTGGCTTTGGGGTTTTTGGCCCTGACCAAGGGACTGATTGTTGTGCCCCTGGGGTTGATTGCCCTGGTGTTTTTGGCCTGGGATGCACCCCCACTGCTCACCAAACCGGCGTTTTGGTTGGGGTTAGGGGGAGGGCTGCTGCCGGGGTTGAGTTGGTTTGTGGCCCAGCTACTCCATTACGGGCCGGTGTTTATCCAGGGGCACTTGGTGCAACAAAGTCTAGCGCGCACCTGGGAGGTGGTCGGCGGTGAACCGGGTCCCCCCTGGTACTATCTGCAATATCTCTTCTTCCATAGTTGGCCCTGGTTTTTCTTTTGGCCCCTGGGGTTGGTGCTGGCCTGGCAACAACGCCACCGCGCCTGGGCCAGGTTGAGTCTGGTGGGCACAGGGATATTCCTGGGCATCATTTCCCTGATGACCACCAAGATCACTTGGTATGTGATGCCGGTGTACCCCTTTTTCGCCCTGACGGTGGGGGCCTATGTCGCGTCCCTTTGGCAGCGCAAAATTACACCCCGGCGCTGGTGGGCCTATGTCTTCGGGGCTTTGGCGCTGGGGGCCTTGGGCGCCGGGATGTACTACGGGTTGATGGCTGGGCAAGGGGATTTGCTGGGGGTTTTGATGATTCTGGCGCTGACCCTGGCGGCAACCACCTTTTATCTATGGCGGCAAAAACGGCAGTTTCTGGTGCTGTTAACCGGCGGGTTTTATGTGGCCATGGTCGCGTTTTTCGCCACCCCCCATTGGAATTGGGAGCTAAACAACTCGGAATTTGCCGTGAAACCGGTGGCCCAGTTGGTGCGGGAATTTGTGCCCCCCAACTATGCCGTGTACCTGCAACGTCACCACAGCCGGCGCACCCTAGACTTTTACACCGGTCGGCGCATCGAAGCCCACGCTCTCGATACCTTGGTGAAATTCTGGCAAGAGCGTTCTCCCCGGCCCTTTTTGCTGCTCAAAACCCGGGAATTCCAGCCGGAGCGGTTCCCGGGGCATCGGGTGTACGGCCAGGCAGAGCACTATACGCTGGTGGGACCGGCACAAGTGATGGCGCAACCGACGCCCCTCGGCTGCCCCCTACCCCAGTTGTAAAGCCTGTCCTGCCCCTGCTGTAGAATGGGTCCGGGGCCAGACCGCTTATCCCATGCCGCGTTTATCCAAGAAATTGCAGGACTGGGTGGAGCAGCCCGATCCCCCGCCGGTGGTCACAGTGCGCGATGTGTTGAGCTATGGGGGGGACAGTTCCTGGGGCATGGTGTTTGCCCTGCTGTCGTTTCCGTCGGCCTTACCCTTGCCGGCCCCAGGCTATTCCACGCCCTTTGGGGTGATGATTTTGCTGCTGGCGGTGCAGTGGTTAGCTGGTCGGTCCATTCCCTGGCTACCCCCGTGGTTCTTGCGCCGCCAAGTGACTTGGGAGACCTGGAGCCGCTGGGTCAAAGCCGGTATTCCCTGGTTGCAGCGGCTGGAGCGTTTGACCTGTCCCCGCTGGGAGGTCGTCACCCAACAGGGGCACTGGGTGTTGGGGTGGTTGGTGGCCCTGATGGCCGTTTCCATGATCATTCCCTTACCCGGCACCAACACAATTCCGGCGCTGGGCATTTTTTGCATCGGGCTGGGTCTGATCGAAGGCGACGGGGTGTTTTGTCTGCTGGGTTCGTTGATTTCCCTAGTCGGCGGTAGCCTCACCGCTTCCATCCTGTACGCCCTGTGGTTTGGCGGCAGCAATTTGCTGGAGTGGGTAAAAGCCTGGCTGGGGCGTTAGGGTGGGGGTGGCGCCTGGGGACAGGTCAAGTTCTGGAAATCACAGGAATAGATGGCCGGTTCCTGCCAGCTCAAGGGAATTTCCAGTAAATCCCGCGTTCCTGTTAACCCCTGACCGATAAACAGCAACAACGCCAGACTATTTAACAGAACATGAATTCTGCGCCAGGTATGGGTGCGGTCCTGGTAAATCTCCGGCCAAATGGCTAGCGAAAAAATCATCAACAAGGCCGCCGTCAGCCCGTAGTAGTAGTGGGATACCCACCATTCAAAACCCCGACGCCAAACCCCGTCTTGCGCCCCCAAAACCACCAAGCCCATGCCCGTCAAGGTGGCCCATACCGCCCGCCAGACCCGTTTTTGGGCATGGTAAAGGGCCACCAAAGCCGCCACCGTCGCCAGGAAAAACAGGCCAATGAGAATAACCTGCGTGGGGTTTTTGCTCCAGATGTTGTTTTTGGCGATATGGCGGCCAATGGGAATCAGAATCCCCACCAGCGTGACGCCCACGACCGCCCCCGCCAACCAACGCCCCAGTCGCGCATGTTCTGGCCCCACTACCGGTGGAATTTTACTTTCGCCCCCCTGCCCTATCTGCCATCGCCGTTGCCAGGTTTGCCAGGCCAAATGGGTGACCATGCCCACCAGGGGAAACACCAGCACCACCGCCAGCGTCGGATGCACCAGGCGCAACCAGTCCCAAAACTTTAAGAACTGCATAGGGAATCGCCGTCGCCAACACCACCTAACCCGCGGGGGATAGGCGGCTGGAGTTCACCTGCATTATAGCCAGGTATCCGGGGGCGTGCCATGTCCTGACGCAGCCGCAGGGGGTAACTGGCTGTTTAACGGCTTGATCGATTGCCGCTTTCCCGATCAACCCCAGGGCTAAGGTGTGAAATACTTGGCCTCCGGGTGATAGCAAACCAGGGCGGTGGTGGACTGTTCCGGGTGCAACTGTTCCGCCTCGTCCATGTGCAGATGAATCCGGTGGGCGCCCAGCAACGCCAGCAAGGTGTATTGATCAGCCAAATTGGGGCAGGCCGGATAGCCAAAGCTATAGCGTGACCCCTGATACCGCTGGGCCAGAACGTCGTGCAGGTTATCCGGCTCTTGCCCTTGATACCCCAGCTCCCGGCGGATCCGGGCGTGGGTCCATTCCGCCAGCGCCTCCGCCATCTGCACCGCGATCCCATGGAAATACAAATAATCGCTGTAGTGGTTTTGGGCGTAGAGTTGTTGGGCGTATTCAGTGGCGATCTGCCCCATCGTAACCGCCTGCAACCCAACCACATCCAAATAGGGCGACCCCAGCGGCAGGAAAAAGTCAGCAATACACAAACGTTTACCCGTGCGCTGGCGGGGAAAACGAAAACAGGCAATCGGCGTTAAATCCGGGCGATAGGGCACTGGCTGGCCGGCAAACCCCTGGGCATAGGCCGGGTCATAAAGGTACAACGTATTGCCCTGGGATTGGCAGGGGAAATAGCCATAGACCGCCTGGGGTTCCAAACAACACTCCTGCTCGATCCGCGCCCGCCAGGTGGCCAAAATCGGCTGGACTTTTTCCGCCAGGAAAACTTGGTATTCCTCTTTAGTCTGCTCCTTGGGTTTGCGGAACTGCCATTGTCCGGCAATCAGGGCCTGCTGGTCCAAATAATCCCATACCTCCGCCAGGGGAATCTCGGCGCTGGTGAGCACACAGGTCCCCCAAAACGGTGGTTGTGGGCGGGGAATATCCAAGGCCACCTGGGGCGGCACCACCTCCTCCACCCCTGGCAAAGGCACCGTCGGCGTGCTTTCTGGCAGCGTCGTTACGGGTGTTTCACCCATACGTTCCTCGTCATCCAGAAACCCCCGCCGGTCATCCCACTTGCCCGCCGCCTTGGCCGCCATCAACCGGTCTAGGAAATGCAAATCCGTAAACGCATCCTTACCGTAAATCACCCGGCCCTGATAGACCTGCTGGCAATCCTGCTCCACAAATTTGCGGGTCAAGGCTGCGCCCCCTAAAATCACCGGCACCGTAATGCCCTTCTGGTTGAAAACCTCCAGATTCTCCCGCATAAAAGCCGTGGATTTTACCAGCAGGCCGCTCATGGCAATACAATCCGGTCGGTATTGTTCGTAGGCGGCAATGATGTTGCTCACCTCCTGCTTGATGCCCAAATTGATCACCCGGTAGCCGTTGTTGCTCAGGATGATGTCCACCAGATTTTTGCCGATGTCGTGAACGTCCCCCTTGACCGTGGCAATGACCACCACCCCTTTGCAGGTGTCAGCCTGTTGTTTTTCCATGTAGGGTTCCAGAAAGGCCACCGCCGCCTTCATCGTTTCCGCCGACTGCAACACAAAGGGCAATTGCATCTGGCCGCTGGCGAATAAATCCCCCACTGTCTTCATGCCATCCAGCAGGTGGTCATTGATGATTGCCAAGGGGGAATAGCGCTCCAGAGCCGCTTTGAGGGTCTCCTCCAAACCCAGCCGTTCCCCATCAATAATATGGCGTCGCAGCCGTTCTTCCAGGGTTAAGGACTCAGGGGGCGCGGTGCTTTTTTCCACCGTCACTGCGCTGAAATAGCGGGTCAATTCCGCCAGGGGGTCATAGACGCAGAGGTCCCCCTCAAACCGGCGCTCGTCGTAGATCAGTTGCCGACACAGGGTCTGGACCTCCTCGGGAATCCTGTGCAAGGGGAGAATTTTACTGGCGCTGACGATGGCTGCATCCATCCCTGCCTCCCGGGCCAGGTGCAAAAACACAGAATTCAGCGCCACCCGCGCCGCCGGTTTTAACCCAAAGGACAAATTCGACACCCCCAAAATAATGTGGCAGTCTGGCAAATGGGTGCGGATAAGTTGAATGGCTTTCAAGGTTTCCAGGCCATTGCGCCGGTCCTCTTCAATGCCGGTGGAAATGGGCAACACCAGGGGGTCAAAAAACAGCTCCTGGGGGGGAATCCCCAACGCCGTGGCTTGAGCGTAGGCCCGCTGGGCAATGGCCAATTTTTTCTCGGCGGTGCGGGCCATGCCCTCCTCATCAATCGTGCCGATGACCACCCCCGCCCCGTAGGTTTTGGCCAGCTCTAAAACCCGCAAAAAACGGGATTCCCCGTCCTCGTAATTGGTGGAATTCAAAATACATTTGCCCCCCGCCACCTTCAGCCCTGCCTCCATCTTGGTCCATTCGGTGGAATCCAGCATCAAGGGCAGGGGCACCTGGGTGACCAAACGGGAGACCAACTCGCGCATATCCCGTTCCCCATCGCGCCCCACATAATCCACGTTCACATCCAACACATGGGCGCCTTCCCGCACCTGTTCCCGGGCCATCGCCACCAATCCGTCCCAGTCCTCCGCCAGCAATAATTCCCGGCACTTTTTGGAACCGCTGGCGTTGAGTCGCTCCCCCACGATCAAAAACGAATTTTCTTGGGTATAGGGTTGGGCGCTGTAGATGGAGGCGGCGGCCGGGCGGTAGCGCACCTGACGGGGTTTGGGTCGCAGATGCTGGGACAATTCCACCAGGCGGCGAATGTGGGCCGGTCTTGTGCCGCAGCATCCCCCGATAATCTGCACCCCCAAATCCTCCACAAAGTGCTTCAGGGCGCCGGCAAAATCCGGGGGTTCCAAGCGATAGACCGCCTGGCCGTTGACATTCTCTGGCAGACCGGCATTGGGAATACAGGAAATCACAAACGGCGAATGCTCCGCCAGATAACGGATATGGGACTCCATCAAATCCGGTCCGGTGGCGCAGTTCAACCCGAGAATGTCAATGGGGTAGGGGGCCAGAATGGCCACAACGGCACTGATGTCCGACCCCACCAGCATCGTCCCCTGCTGCTCCATCGTCACCGACACCATCAGGGGCACCCGTTCCCCCCGCGCCCGGAACTCCGCTTCGATGGCGTAGAGTCCCGCTTTGATCTGCAATACATCCTGGCAGGTTTCCAGCAGCAACAAATCCACCCCACCGTCGAGTAACCCCCGCACCTGCTCCCGGTAACCAGCCGCCAGGGTGTCGAAATCTATATGCCCCAGCGTCGGCAATTTTGTCCCCGGCCCCAGGGAACCCGCCACAAACCGGGGTTTTTCCGGAGTGCTGAACTCCTGGGCCAATTGCTTGGCCAACTGGGCCGCCTGGCGATTGATGGTGTAGGTCTGATCCGCCAGGCCGTACTCGCTCAACACCACTGGATTGGCCCCAAAGGTATTGGTTTCGATCACATCGGCGCCGGCCTGTAAAAAATCCCGGTGCACCTGGGCTACGGCCTCCGGTTTGCTGATGACCAGGTATTCGTTGCAGCCTTCGTACAGCGCCCCCCCGAAGTCCGCTGCCGTCAGGTTCTGGGCCTGCAAATTGGTACCCATGGCCCCGTCAAACACCAGCACCGGCCGCTGGGGGTCCCGCAACCGCTCCCAAAATGCCGCCGCCATTTCCTCGTTTTCCGAGCAAAGCAAAAGCAAATTCTATTGTAGGGTCAGGGCACCAGACGCACAAATTTGCTCTTGCCCAATTTCAGCACCCGTCCCACCAACTGCGCCGGGTCATCGCACTGCCAGTCCACGTCCGTGATGCGCTCCTCATCTAGGCGCACCGCCCCGCTTTGCATCTGTCGGCGGGCTTCGCTGCTGCTGCGACACAGGCCACTGGCTGCCACCAAGTAAAACAACTTCACCGGAAACTTCACCCCCTGCAGGGAAAATTCGGGGATGTTGCCCGCTTCCGCCAGGGCTGCCTGTTGGGCCACTTCTTCCCCGTAGTAAAACGCCGTCACCCTATAGGCCAGCAATTTCTGCTGCTCGCGAGGGTTGGTCGGCAACTGGTCCAAGGGCAAATCCGTCAGCAGCTCAAAATACTGGGGCAACAGGTGGTCGGGAATTTTTTGCAGCTTCTGGTACATGACGCTGGGGTGGTCCTGCAAAGCAATGTAATTGTCCAGGGATTTGGACATTTTCTGCACCCCGTCGGTCCCGAGGAGGATGGGCACCAGCAGGCCGAATTGAGGGGGTTGACCGAAATGGCGCTGTAAATCCCGTCCCACAGCGATGTTGAATTTTTGGTCCGTGCCCCCAATTTCGATATCCGCCCGCACCGCCACCGAGTCATAGCCCTGTAGCAGGGGATAGAGAAACTCGTGCAGGAAAATGGGGTGGTTTTGACTGTAGCGCTCGGCAAAGCCTTCCTTGGCCAGCATTTGCCCCACCGTCATGGTGCTGAGTAACCCGATGATTTCCTTCAGGTCCAACCGAGATAGCCAGGTGGAGTTGTAGTGAATTTCCAACCGCCCCGGTGTCTGGAAATCCAACAGCGGGCGAATCTGGTGGAGATAGGTCTGGGCGTTGGCCTGCACCTGTTCCGGGGTCAAGGGGGGACGGGCCTCACTCCGACCGGTCGGGTCGCCAATTTGGGCCGTAAAGTCGCCGATGATCAACACCGCCACATGCCCCGCCTCCTGAAACGCCCGCAGTTTGCGCAAAGGGATGCTATGCCCCAGGTGCAATAGGCTGCCGGTGGGATCCACCCCTAACTTCACCCGCAACGGTCGGTCGGTAGTCTGCAGCAGGCGGGTCAAACACTGACGGGGGTCGTCGCTGTCCGGCTGGTGGGGAAACACTTCCACTACCCCCCGCGTCAGCAGGGCGGTCGTGTCTGCTATGCTCACAAATAGTCCGTCCTCTGGTCAACCGTGAAAATCATCTTACCCGATGGAATTGACCGCCGGTGTCTAGCAAAACCTTAAGTCCCAGTCGTCGGCGCGCACCCCTGGCGGTGCTTTTCCAGGTGGGGCGTGGGGTGGTGCAGGGGGTAGGGATCACCCTGATGGGTATAGCTCTGGTGGGGACAGCCGGTGCCGCTGGTTTGTTGGTGGGGTTGGCCTACAGTTTTCGCAACCTACCGGATGTACGCCTGTTGAAAACCTATGTCCCCCCCCAGACCAGCTACATTTACGACGTCCAGGGGAGGGAACTGGCGGCGGTACACGGGGAAGCCAACCGGGAAGTGGTACCCCTGAGTCACATTGCCCATCCCTTGAAACTGGCGGTACTGGCCATCGAGGACAGTTACTTCTACAGCCATCCGGGGGTGAATCTCAGCAGCATTGTCCGGGCGGTGGTGGCGAACTGGCGTTCGGGGCAGATTGTTGAAGGGGGGTCAACCCTGACCATGCAGTTGGCCAAAAACCTATTACTGTCCCCTGAGCAGGTGCTCAGCCGCAAGGTAGCCGAAGCCGTCCTGGCCATCCGCATGGAGCAGGTGTTCACCAAGGACGAGTTGCTGGAGTTGTACCTGAACCAGGTGTACTGGGGACACAACAATTACGGCGCTGAAACCGCTGCCCAAAGTTACTTTGGTAAATCCGCGCGGGAGTTAACCCTAGCGGAGGGGGCGCTCATGGCCGGACTCATCCAAGCGCCGGAGTTTTACAGTCCCTTTGCCCCTGCCAATCAGCCCCTGTGCCGCGACCGACCCCTGGGGAACGCCTGCCCGGCCAAGCAACGGCAATTACTGGTGCTGGAGCGACTGGAGGAACTGGGGTGGGTGACGCCGGAGGAGGCCCGTGCTGCTCGCCTGGAACCCATTTATCTCAATCAGGTCACCTCCTTTCGCCCGAGCAAATTGCCCTACGTCACCGACATGGCCTTGCAAACCCTCTACGACCGATTTGGCCAAGAACTGGTGCAACGGGGGGGCTTGCGGGTGCAGACCAGCGTGGACCAGGAACTGCAGTTGACCGCCGAGCGCATCGTGCGGGAAAACCACGCCCGGTTGCGGGCCCAGGGTTGGGGGTCGTCCCAGTTACAAATGGCCCTGGTGGCTGTGGACCCCCGCACCCACTACATCAAAGCCATCGTGGGCGGAGTGGACTACCACAAAAGTCAGTTCAACCGGGCCTACCAAGCGCTACGGCAACCGGGGTCAGCCTTCAAACCCTTCGTGTACTATGCGGCCTTTGCCTCGGGGCGCTATACCCCTGAATCCTTCATCAGTGACAGTCCCGTGAGCTACCGGGATGGGGCCGGCTGGTACTCCCCCCGCAATTACGACGGCTCCTTTTGGGGGACTATAACGCTGCGCCAAGCCATGGCGGCCTCCCGTAATGTACCGGCGGTGCGCTTGGGCAAGGAAGTGGGTATGGAGCGGGTGGTGCAGGTCTGTCGGGCCTTGGGTATCACCAGCCCCATGTTGCCGGTGACGTCCTTGCCCCTGGGGGCGGTGGACTTGACGCCCTTGGAAATGGCCAATGCCTACGCCACCTTTGCCAGCAATGGGTGGTACGCGCCGGCTTCCATCATCGTCCAGGTCCAGGACCAAAGCGGCCAGATTGACTGGAAAAATATTCCCCAACCCAAGTTGGTGTTGGACCCCTGGGCAGCAGCGGCGGTCAACAGCATCTTGCAGACGGTGATCGAAAGCGGGACGGGTACAGCCGCCCGGATTGGCCGACCAGCAGCGGGGAAAACGGGCACCACCAGTTCGGAGCGGGACATTTGGTTTGTGGGCTATGTACCCCAGTTGGCGGCGGCGGTGTGGATCGGCAACGACGACTACCGGCCTTTGGGGGGCGGGGCCACCGGAGGCACCCTGGTCGCACCCATCTGGCGGCAATTTATGCTGGCGGCCCTCAAGGGGGTACCGGTGGAAAGATTTGCCCCTCCAGGGAACTTTGTCCGCCCTCGCCCCAACCGGTCGTAACATCCCTACCTGTCAGCCCTGGATGAACCTGTTAAGCTGAAAGAAGGTTCGTGAGTGCTATGGCAGATTACTACGAAATTCTTGGGGTCTCGCGCGACGCCGATCTCGAGGAGATCAAACGTTCGTACCGGCGGTTGGCGCGTAAGTACCACCCGGACGTGAATAAGGAACCGGGGGCGGAGGAGCGGTTTAAGGAGATCAACCGGGCCTATGAGGTGCTGTCGGACCCAGAAGCCCGCGCCCGCTACGACCGGTATGGGGAGGCGGCCTTTACGGGGGTACCCGGCGGCAGTTACCCGGACTTTGGCGATATTGGCGGGTTCGCCGACATTTTCGAGCAGTTTTTTGGCGGATTTGGGGGGGCGACGGCGGGCACCCGACGGCGGAGTGGAGCGGTGCGGGGGGATGACCTGCGCCTGGATTTGGAACTGGAGTTTCGGGAAGCGATCACCGGCGCGGAAAAACAAATCCGCATCACCCACCTGGAAACCTGTAGCGTCTGTCATGGGTCAGGGGCCAAACCGGGCACCCAACCTAAAACCTGTCCCACCTGTGGCGGTACGGGACAAATCCGCCGGGCGGCCCGAACCCCCTTTGGCAGCTTTACCCAAATCACCACCTGTCCCACCTGCGGCGGTGTCGGTCAGGTGATCGATGAACTCTGTACGGCCTGCGGCGGCAAGGGGGTGCACCAGGTCACCAAAAAGCTCAAGATCACCATTCCACCGGGGGTGGATACGGGCACGCGCCTGCGAGTTTCCGGGGAAGGGGACGCTGGCCCCAACGGAGGACCCCCGGGCGACCTGTATGTGTATCTCACGGTCAAACCGGACCCGCAGTTCCGGCGCGACGGCATCAACGTCTACTCGGAGGTAAAGATCAGTTATTTGCAGGCGATTTTGGGGTGCCAGATTGAGGTGCCGACGGTGGATGGGGGCCGTCATCCCCTGAAAATTCCCCCGGGGACCCAGCCGGGGACGGAATTTCGCCTGGAGAACTTGGGGGTGCCGCGCTTAGGTAATGCCGTCAGCCGGGGGGACCACTTTGTCACGGTCAAGGTGGAGATTCCTACCCACATCAGCCACGAGGAGCGGGAGTTGCTGGAGAAACTGGCGCGGATTCGCCATGAAAAAACCAGCAGGCATGGTTTGGGGGACCTGTTTGGCGGGATTTTCGGATGAGTGCTCCTTTGGATTTACGGGGGACGCCCTGCCCTTTGAACTTTGTGCGCACGCGCCTGAAGCTGGAGCAATTGCCGCCGGGAACGCTGCTGGAGGTGTGGCTGGATGCCGGTGAGCCGATTCAGCAGGTGCCCGATAGCCTACGGCAAAGCGGCTACGAGGTGATCGACATTCATCCGCAAGACGATTACTTTGTCCTGACGGTGAAGGCCTGATGGATCAACCAATCATTGGCCAGGTGTGGGCGGCGCAGGCCAACTTTTACCGGGTGATGACCCGGGAGTATGGGGAATTGTTGTGTACCGCCAGGGCGCGCCTGAAAAAAACGGGCCAGTGGGTGCTGGTGGGGGACCGGGTGGTTGTTGAGGAGGTGGATGTGGCGGGCCAACGGGGGGCCATTGGGGAAATCCTGCCCCGGCGCACGGTCCTGGACCAACCGCCTTTGGCCAATGTGGACCAACTGCTGCTGGTGCTGGCCCTGGCGGAACCCCCTTTGGAACCCCAGGTGCTCAGTCGG
This sequence comes from Gloeomargarita sp. SRBZ-1_bins_9, assembly GCA_039794565.1. NCBI lineage: Bacteria > Bacillati > Cyanobacteriota > Cyanophyceae > Gloeomargaritales > Gloeomargaritaceae > Gloeomargarita > Gloeomargarita sp. SRBZ-1_bins_9. The sequence continues at coordinate 82,257 of JAUQVX010000003.1, forward strand.
TTTTTGGTGAAGGCGGAGGGGACGGGGTTGCCGTTTTTGCTGGTGCTGAACAAGGTGGATCGGTGTTCCCCAGTGCAGGTGGCGGTTTGGCAAGAAAAGCTCGCCAGTTGGGGCTATCAACCCCTGTTGATCAGCACGGCCACCGGTCAGGGCCTGGAACAACTGACCCCCCACTTGGTCAACCACTTAACGGTGCTGACGGGGCCATCGGGGGTGGGCAAATCCAGCTTGATCAATCGGCTGGTGCCGGGGGCGCGGTTGGCAACGGGAGCGGTGGCGGCCAAAACGGGCCGGGGACGGCACACCACCCGCAATGTGCAGTTGTTGCCCTTGCCCCAGGGGGGGATGCTGGCGGATACGCCGGGGTTTCAGCAGCCCACGTTGGAGATGGAACCGGCGCGCCTGCCTTTGTGCTTCCCGGAAATTCGGCGGCAAGGGGTGACCTGCGAGTTCAGTGACTGTAGCCATCGGGACGAACCGGGCTGTGCGCTGGCCAAAGACTGGGAGCGCTACGAACACTACTTGCAGTGGCGGCAGGAACTGGAGGTGCTGGCAGCCCAAAAACAAGCCCAGGGTCGCTCGGATGTGGGGGTGAAATACAAGCCGGCTGAACAGGGTGGTTATCGCGCCGAACCTAAACTTGCTCCCCACAAGTACCGGGCTATTTCCCGCCGGCGTTGGCATCAGGACTTACTCACGGTGGAAGATGAGTAATGGCCGGCGCGACGGTCATTTTCCCCGACCAGTTGTTTCGTGACCATCCGGGGCTGCACCGGGACCGCTGGGTGTTTCTGGTAGAAGAGCAATTGTTTTTCCGGGATTACTTTTACCCGGCGCGCTTTCACCAAAAAAAGCTGGTGCTCCATCGGGCGAGCCTACAGGCCTACCGCCAGTACCTGGAACAACAGGGCTACCGCGTTGTCTACATTCCCTACCAATGCGACCCCCGCATGGGCTATCTGTTTACGCCTCTACAGCAGCGGCAGGTGGAGGTGATTTACGTCTGTGAATTGGTGGACGAGGTTTTGACCAAACGCCTGCACAAATGGTGCCGCCATTACCACATCAAACTGGTGACACTGGATAGCCCCAAGTTTTTGACGCCGTGGGATTGGTATGACCAGATTTTGCCCCCTAGCCCCCCCTATTTCCTAACTCCCTTCTACATCGCCCAGCGCCAACGGCTAGGGGTGCTCGTCAAGGACAACAAACCCATCGGTGGCAAGTGGAGTTTTGACCCGGCCAACCGCAAAAAACTGCCCAGAGACCTGGCGATCCCCCCCGTCCATTGGCCTGCTGCTAACCCCTACATCTCGGAAGCCCAAGCCTATGTGCGGGCCAACTTTGGCGACCACTGGGGTTCCGTTGAGGGGTTTGGTTACCCGGTGACCCATGCCGATGCGGAAACATGGCTGGCCGATTTTCTGCACCAACGGCTGGCCCATTTTGGCGACTATGAAGATGCCATGAGCGTTGCCCACCCCATTCTTTTTCACAGCGTACTGACGCCTATGCTGAACATTGGGTTGTTGACGCCGGCGCAGGTTTTGCAAGCCACCTTGGCCTATGCCCAGGACCATTTGGTACCCCTTAATAGCCTGGAGGGATTTATTCGGCAAATCATCGGTTGGCGGGAATTTATGGCGGTGATGTACCGGCGAATCGGCACACCCCAGCGCAACCAGAATTTCTGGCAGCATAACCGCCCCATGCCCTCTTGCTTCTACAGCGCCACAACCGGAGTTTTACCGGTGGACCACGTGATTCGCCGGGTGCTGCAAACGGCCTATTGCCATCACATCGAGCGCCTGATGGTCCTGGGGAATTTCATGCTGCTGTGCGAGATTCATCCCCACGCCGTCTACCAGTGGTTTATGGAGCTATTGATTGATAGTTACGACTGGGTGATGGTGCCCAATGTCTACGGCATGAGTCAGTACAGCGATGGGGGCTGGATGACCACCAAACCCTATCTCAGTGGGTCGAACTACATCCGCAAAATGAGTGACTATCCGGCGGGGGATTGGTGTGGGATTTGGGATAGCCTATATTGGCGGTTTATTGACAAACATCGGCAGGTTTTTCAGCGGAACCCGCGTCTGGCGGCGATGACAGCGATGCTGCAAAAGATGACCCCCCAACAGCGACAAGCCCACTGGCAACGGGCAGAAGCGTTTTTGGCAACCCTTCAGTGAGCCAGTTCGGTAATACCGGTGCCGTAAAGGCTGGCGATACAGGCAATGCTAGTGACCCACGCCAGACCCCGCAGAGGGGCAATCCCCACCATGTAAGCGATGCTGTGGACCAACCGCGCCACCAGGTAGGTCAAGGCCACGGCGTTGGTGTAGGGAGACGTCCCATCGGCCACCAACACCAAAAGGGCCGCCGGTGCAAACAGCGTCAGGCTTTCAAAGGCGTTTTGGTGCGCCCAAACGGCCCGCTGGGCATAAGGGGGCAACTTCTCAAAAATGGCGCGGGGGTTGCGGGGGTCAAACCCACTTTTGGCGCGGGCATAAGCCACCACCACATAAGAGGGCACGTAAACCAGACCAGCAGCAATGGCTATCGCCCAAGCCAAAAACAGGGACGGCGCAATGGGGAGGTTCATCGGTCCAGGACAACAACCGCTCGGCCTTGATTGTAACTTAGTTGCGCCTATGATGGAACTGGTGACTGGATACCCCGATGGTGCAAATTTACTTGGCAGCTCCCTTATTTACCCTGGCGGAACAGCGTTTTAATCTCAGCCTGGCCGAGTATTTAAAGGCCCAGGGATTGACCGTCTTTTGCCCCCAGGTGGCGTGTCAGGGCCAAAGCGGGGCGGCCATTTATCAGACCTGTTTAGCGGGTTTGACCCGTGCCGATGTAGTGGTGGCCATTCTGGATGGCGCCGATGCCGACAGCGGTACTTGTTGGGAATGTGGCTACGCTGTGGCCAAGGGCATTCCCGTGGTGGCCGTACGCACCGACTTTCGGGGTTCGGGGGATACAGGTGGCTTTAACGCCATGCTTTACTACAGTGCTGCAGTTGTTGTCGAAAAAACCGACGACGAGGTCTTTCCGGCCATTGCCCGAGCGATTGCCCAGCTTTTGGCCCCAAACTAGCCGGACTTCAACGTACCGGGTGACCCAGCTGGCGCATGGCCGTTGAGCAAATCCAAACTTTGGGCCAACACCCGCTGGGTCAGGGCCAATTTCTGGATGGTTTCAATCCGGTTCTTTTCCAGCAGACCGATCACCTGTTGGGTTTTGCCGCGACTGACCACCGGCAATTGACACAAACCCCGCATAAGCATCCGTTGCCGCGCCTGCTCCAAGCTCTGGTCCGGATAAATCGTTTGCAATTCCCGGGTACACCATTCCCCCACCGGCACCGAATACCACAGGGGACCGTGGGTGCGAATCGCCCGCTGAATGTCCTGGGGCGTCAACAACCCTATCAACTCCCGCTGGCTGTTGACGACTAGGGCCGTGTGTTGTTGGTTTTCCATGAGCATTTGCGCCACCTTACCCAGACTGCGCTCCGGCGTCACCAACAACGGCGGGGGCACCATGGCATCCGCCACCCGCAGGTCCGCCAAAAAACACTGCTCCTCCCGGTCGAGGGAGTGCAACCCAATCGGCGCACCGTGGGGATACACCTGGTCCAGCAACCACATACTCAGCCCCACCGCCCCCATCGCCGGGATGATGATGAGATAGTTGCGGGTCAGCTCAAACAACAGCAGGATGGCCGTCAAGGGGGCGCGGGTACTACAGGCCAATAGAGCCGCCATGCCCACCATCGCATAGGCCGGCGGGTCGGCAATAGTGACCGTGGGCGTCAGGACCTGGCCCAAGACTTGACCATAGGCCGACCCCAGAACCGCCCCCAAAAACAACGCCGGTGCAAACAAGCCCCCCACCCAACCCGTGGCGTAACTGACCACCGTCAGGGCCAACTTGACCGGGATCAGCGTCAACAGCAACCCCAGGGGAAAGGGCACATCCTGGAGCATAGCCTCAATCACCTCGTAGCCAATTCCCAGGGTTTGGGGGAACACCAAGGCCACTCCGCCGATGACAGCCCCCCCCAACGCCGGTTGCAACCACATCGGCAGGCCTCGCAGCCGACCGGGCCGCAATTCCCCCAACAGCGCCGTATAGACAATGGCCAAGCCACTGGCCAGGACGCCCAACCCCAGATACAGAGGCAATTCCAGGACCGTGCGCACCTCATAGGGAGGGAGGCTAAAGGCCGGTTGCGCTCCCAACCCTGCCTGGGCCACCAACCCCCCCACCACCGCCGCCAACAGCACCAACGGCACCGCTGACCCGGTAAAGGTCGTACCCAGGACCACCTCAAAGGCGAAAAAGGCCCCAGCAATTGGTGCATTAAACCCTGCCGCCAGCCCCGCCGCCGCCCCCGCCGCCTGCAAAACCCAATACCGTTCCTGGGAAACCCGCAGCCGTTGCCCCAAATTGCGCCCCCAATAGACCCCCAAATCCACACTCGGCGCCTCTGGCCCCAGGGACGCCCCCATCCCTAGCGACAAAGCCGCCAACCCCAACCGCCACAGTTGCGCCCGGATACTGCCGACCGGCCAATCCCGTCCCCACCAGGCCAGCCCCCCCACCAGCAATCCCCCCAGCACCGGCACCAGCGCCAAACTCCAGGCCCCCCACCGGCCCAGCCAACCCATCAAGGTTTCAAAGGCCCCCTGGTGCACCACCCCAATCGCCAGCCGGAAGGCCACCACACACAGCCCCGTCCCCCCGCCGACGAGGGCCGCCAAGGTCAGCAGCACAACCTCAGGAGAAAGCGGCAGCCCCTCCCACCCCCGTTGCGCCCGTTCTGATGTTGCCGTCATGCCCGTGTGCACCCTATCTCTAGTCTAGGGATTGTGTTTCTAGTCGGGAGCCGCCTAGCGCCAACGCTGGGGACGCAGCAGGCGAAACAGCAACCAAAAGCCCAACGTTGTGGCCCCCACCAGCAGCAGCCCCGTCCCCAAAAACAACTGCAAATTCGCTTGTCCCCGGTCAAAGATAATCGCCGCCCCGACAATAAATGCCGCCACCACGATGCTATAGGCCAAGCGACTGGAGGCCACATCCAAGGCCCGCTGTAACAGCCCCAGGTCCGCCACCTGCACCTGCCAGCGCAGATTTTCCGAGTTCACCCGCTGCAGCAGCAACTCCACCTGCCGAGGGGAATCCAACGACAAGGCCCGCAAATCCAGCGCCGTTTGCAACAACACCGGCAACCCATCCCCCCCCAGCAACTGCTGCTGCAACAAGCGCCCCATCAACGGTCGGATTTCCCCCACCAGGTCAAATTGGGGGTCCAGTTCCCGCCCAAGACTTTCCAAATAAGCCAGTGTACGGGCCAGCACCCCCATACTCCCCGGTAAACGCACCCGGTTTTGCCGCGCCGTCTCCAAAATATCCCGCAGCAACTGCCCAAAATGCATCTGGTCTAAGGTGCGGGGATAGTAGCGACGCAACAGACGGGCAAAATCCTGCTCCAACCGGTTCAGGTCATCCGGGCGGGGCGATTCTGCCAGCTCCAGCACTAACTGCACACACCGGCGCGGGTCCAGGGTCACGATGGCCAATAAAAACTCGGTGATCAGTCCCTGGGTGCGCGGATCCAAGCGAGCCACATTACCGAAATCCAAAAGCGCCACCTGCCCCGTTTTGAGATAAAAAAAGTTGCCCGGGTGGGGGTCGGCATGGAACAAGCCATCCCAGCAGATTTGTTGGAAAAAGGCCCGCAGCAGCATCCGGGCGATGGCTGGTCCTAGGGAGCGATCCGTCGTGCGATAGCCAGCTAGCAGCGGCACCCCGTCAAGCCATTCCAGAACCAGCAACCGGGGAGTGGTCCAAGCCTCATAGACCTGAGGAATCTTCAACGTGCGCACCTCCGGCCAAGGCGAGCGCTGCAGGTTCTGGCTAATTTGGCGGGTAAAGGCCGCCTCCCGGGTGAAATCCAGCTCCTGGCGCAACACGGCGCTAAATTCCTCCACCAGCCCCAGCAAGTTCCAACTCTGTCCCCAATCCGTTTGCGCCGCTAGAGCCGCCAACGACTGCAACAACGTCAAATCCTGGTCAATCACCTCACCGATGCCCGGGCGTTGCACCTTCAGGGCCACCTCCGTCCCGTCAGTTAAGGTTGCCCGGTAGGTCTGGCCAATGGAACCAGCGGCCACCGGCTGGGGATGCACATGGGCAAAAACACTCCCAAACGGCTGGGGCAACTCCCGGCGAATCACCGCCTCCATATCCGACCACTCCACCGGCGGCACTTTGCTTTGCAGGCTGCTGAGAGCTTCCGTGTAAGTCGGCGGCAACAGGTCCGGGCGGGTGCTCAGCAGTTGCCCCAGCTTCACATACACCGGCCCCAGCTCCACCAAAATCTGACGCAGCACCGCCGGCGGGGGCAAATCCGGCTCACCCGCTTTTTTGCCCAGCACCAACTGCCGCATGAATTTCCAACCATTGCGCAGGAGAACCTCGGCAATTTCCCCCTGCCGTTCCGTCGTCCGCGCCAAACCCGAGAGCATGCCGCCTACAGCCGGTGGTACGGTTTCAGTGTAGCGCCTAGACCAAGGCCTTAGCCGAACTTTCCCAAGAACTTCACCTCCGGCTGCAAATAAACACCCCAGCGGGCCGCCACCGTCGCCTGCACATAGCCAATCAAGTCGTAAATCTGCTGCGCCGTCGCCCCCCCCAAATTAACGATGAAATTGGCATGCAAAGGCGATACCTGGGCCTGCCCGATCCGATAACCCTTGAGACCGCTGTGCTCAATCAGCCACCCCGCCTTATAACCGGGGGGATTGCGAAACACGCTGCCGCAACTGGGCAGATGGTAGGGCTGAGTGGTGCGCCGCTGCTGGAGATAATCCCCCGTTTGCCGCAAAAGCACCTGGGGGTCCTGGCCGGGCAGACACTGCCAGCAGGCTGCGATGACCACTCCCGGCGTCCCCTGCAACCGGGAAAACCGATAGTCGTAGTGCAAATCCGCCGGTGTCCAGGTGTGAACAGTCCCCTCCAGCCAGACCTGCGCGCTCACCAGGTACTCAGCGGTACACCCCCCCTGCGCACCGGCATTCATCACCACCGCTCCCCCCACTGTCCCCGGAATACCAACCGCCCAGGCCAGTCCTTGCCAGCCCCGCCGCGCCGCCTCCCAGGCCAACTGGGGCAAAGGCACCCCTGCTGCCGCCACCACCTGCCCCGTTTGTTCATCCCAGGTCATCCCCCGCAGGTAGCGCGTGCACAGCACCAATCCCGGTAACCCCCGGTCGCTGATCAACACATTGGACCCCGCCCCCAACACCGTCACCGGCACCTGCCTCTTCTCGGCCCAGGCCAAGGCCATCTGCAACTCCTCCAGCGTGCGGGGACAGGCCAACCATTCCGCAGGGCCACCCACCCGGTAAGTGGTCCATTCCGCCAGGGGGGCCTGTGTGACCAAGATCATCCCGCGGCTACCGCATCGCCAGCCTGATAAGCGGCCAACAGCCGGGGAATCACGCGGTTGACATTGCCCGCCCCCAAAAACAACACCACATCCCCCGGCTGCAGCAGCTGGGGCAATTCCTGTTCGAGCATCTCCAGCGTAGCCATGTACCGCACCTGGGGATGGTACTGCTGCACCTGTTGGGCCACCGCCTCCCCCGTGATCCCCGTCGGATTAGCCTCCCCCGCCCCGTAAATATCCACCAGCACCACCACATCCGCCTGGGCAAACGCCGGCCCAAAATCCCCCAACAGACTCACCGTGCGGCTGTAGCGATGGGGTTGAAACACCGCCACCAAGCGCCGTTGTCCCTTGGGCCAGCGCTGGCGAGCCGCATTCAATGTCGCCCGAATTTCGCTGGGGTGATGGGCGTAGTCATCATAAAACTCCATCCCTTGCGCCTGCCCCCGCCATTCAAACCGCCGCCTTGCCCCTACAAACGTCGCCACCCCTTGTTGGATATCGGCAAACGCCATACCCAGTTCCCGGCACACCGCCACCGCCGCCAACGTATTGCGCAAATTGTGCTCCCCAAACAAGGGAATCGTCAACGGACCCAACACCTCGTCCCCCTGCATCACCTGGGCCGCAATCCCCCTAGCCGAATAGGCCACCTGACATACCCGGTAGCGGGCTGCCCTGTTTAACCCATAGGTCACAACAGGTCTAGGGACCTCCGCCGCCAAAGCCGCCGCCGTCGGGCAATCGGTGCAGACCACCAGCAGCTCACAGTTATCGGCAAAAGCACGAAAGGTAGCCACCACCTCCGCCAGGGAAGGGAAGTGATTGGTGTGGTCCCATTCAATGTTCGTGATCACCCCCACCCGGCCCCGGAGATTCACCAGCGTCCCATCCGACTCATCCGCCTCCGCCACCAGCCATCGCCCCTGTCCCAAGCGCGCATTTCCCCCCCAGGTACTCACCTCCCCCCCGATGACCAACGTGGGGTCCCAGCCCGCCTGCAGCAGGATATGACCGATCAAGCTACTGGTTGTCGTCTTGCCGTGGGTCCCCGCCACCAAAATACTCTCATACTCCCGGGCCAGAGCCGCCAGCACATCCGACCGGTGGAGGATCGGGCAGCCCAACGCCTGGGCCAGTTGGTACTCCGGGTTCCCAGTGCCAATGGCCGAGGAACAGACCACCTGGGGCAACGGTTCCCCTGCCGTGTGCAGCGCCGAACCATCCTGGGCCGTAATCCGTACCCCCAGATGGGCCAACCGGTCACTGATCCCGTTCGGCGCCACATCTGAACCCGAAACCGGGATACCCCGTTTGGTGAGCACATAGGCCAAGGCCGACATACCGATACCCCCGATACCAATAAAGTGAAATGGTCGGCCTGACAAGTCAACCGAACGGGGCGGCATGTCCACTCCTGGCGACACCACGGCAGGGTTCAGCGGTGATCATACCAGGAACTGCCCGGGGAGAAAACTCTAGACTGCAGGGCTAGCAGCGGCTTAATCCCCAATCCCCCCCCCTTTGGCCTTGATCCCCGGTGAGAAAGCCCAAACAATGGTAAGATGATGGGCAAATTCATGCCATCATCACCGTCGAGGACTACCGTGATTAAGGTTGCAATTAACGGCTTTGGCCGCATTGGTCGCAATTTCCTCCGCTGCTGGATGGGCCGGACGACTACCAACATTGATGTAGTTGCCATCAATGACACATCCGACCCAAAAACCAACGCCCACCTGCTCAAGTACGACTCCATGCTGGGGCGGTGGGAGGCAGCCATCACCAGTGATGAAAACTCCATTACCGTTAACGGCAAAACTATCAAATGCTATTCCGACCGCAATCCCGAAAACCTCCCCTGGGCCGACCTGGACATTGACCTGGTCATCGAAGCGACGGGGGTTTTTGTGGATGAAAAGGGCGCCAGCAAGCACCTGACCGCCGGGGCCAAAAAAGTGATGATCACCGCTCCGGGCAAGGGCGCCGGCATCGCCACCTTTGTCATCGGGGTCAACCATCACGAGTACCGGCACGACCAGCACCACCTGATCAGCAACGCCAGTTGTACCACCAATTGCCTGGCGCCGGTAGTCAAGGTCCTGCATGAACACTTCGGCATCGTCAAGGGCATGATGACCACCACCCACAGTTACACCGGCGACCAACGTCTTCTAGATGCCAGCCACCGGGATTTACGCCGGGCGCGGGCGGCAGCCATCAACATCGTGCCCACCTCCACCGGCGCCGCCAAGGCCGTTGGGCTGGTGATTCCCGAACTCAACGGCAAACTCAACGGCATCGCCTTCCGGGTGCCCACCCCCAATGTGTCGTTGGCCGACCTGGTGGTGGAGGTGCAGCGGCCCACGATTGCCGAAGAGGTCAACACCGTATTGAAAGCCGCCAGCGAAGGTCCCCTCAAGGGCATCTTAGACTACAACGAAGAACCCCTGGTCTCCAGCGACTACCGGGGCACCAACGCCTCCTCCATTGTGGATGCTGCCCTGACCATGGTGATGGAAGGCACCCTGGTGAAGGTCGTGGCCTGGTATGACAACGAGTGGGGCTACTCCCAACGGGTGGTGGACCTAGCCGAGCACATCGCCCGTTGCTGGCCCGCCTAAAGCTGGGTTTCCGGGAGGGTGGCCGCCAACTCCAGGGCCTTTTGGGCAATGGGCACCAGATTCAAACCCTGGGGATAACGCCCCTCCCGATTGGCCCGCTCAATATCCACCCCAGTCATACCCAGGAAGGGGGCTAAGGGTTTGAGGACATCCCCCCGCATGACGATCCCCTGCACCCCGCCCACCGGGGAGCGCACCAGGATCCAGGCATGGCGGTCTCCTAGGGTAACAATCGCCTGGGCTAGGGAATCCTGTTCGCGCACACTGGGCAACTCCGCCAGGGGCACCACGATCTCCCGCAGTTGTTTTTCGGACCAGCGGCTACGCTCAATCTGGGCCAGGCGACTGCTATCCACCAACCCCAGGTAGCGCCCATCCGCCTCAGCAAAGTAAATTTCTGGGGTCTGGGCCGGCAAGCAATACAAATCCACAAAATCCCGCAGAGACATTTCCGCCCGCAGCACCCGGAAGTCCCGGCTCATGACCTCCCGCACCTTGGTCTTAAGCAAAATTTCCTGCAAAAAACTGTATTGGCGATAGCTCTGGGCATTGCTGGCCATAAACCAACCGATCAAGGCCAACCACAGCCCCCCGCCAGCCCCACTGAGGAAAGCAAACACCCCCAGCAGCATGGCCATCGTCCCCAAGGCCCAGCCAAAGGCCGCCGCCCACTGAATCCCCCGAAACGGGCTGCCAGTGACCTGCCAGATCAGCGCCTTGAGCACCTGTCCCCCATCTAACGGCAACCCCGGAATCAAGTTGAAAAAGCCCAGGACAAAGTTCATGGCCATCAGTTCCTGGGTCAAACGCCCCCACGGGGAATCCAGCCCCCCCAACTGGCGAGCCACCTGCATCAATCCCAGGGCCAACCCCAAACTCACCGCCGGTCCCGCCAGGGCCACCCGCAACGCCTGCATGGGGGTACGGGACTCCTGCTCCAGCGTCGCCACCCCCCCAAACAAAAAAAGCGTGATGGAACGCACCTTCACCCCCTGGGCCTTGGCCACCAGACTGTGCCCCAACTCATGCAACACCACCGAGGCAAACAACCCCAGCGCCAGAGCCAACCCCACTCCCCAAGTCCACAGTTCCGGCCAATCGGGATAGAATTGTCGCCAGCGAATACTATTGCCCCCCGTGATCAGCAGAGCGATGACAAACCAAGAGGGATCCAGATAGAGGGGAATCCCAAACAACGAACCAACCTTGATTCCCCCATACATGCTTTTGTCCCCCTTCGCCACTGATCTCTATTGTAAAAACTCGAGCAGGGGGGCGTGATTACAGCAACCCGGCGTTGGCCAGCCCCAACACCATCCCCGTTCCCAGCACATGGCCAAAGGCCGCCGTTGCCAGTAGCTCCGGCACCCCAAATCCCCGGAACAACTCCGGCAGGGGCAATTGCGGACCGGCCACCCCTTTGGCTTGAATTGCCCAATAACCAATGGCCACCGCAAACAAATTACAGGCCACCATGACCAGCGCCACACTCGGCGACCAGGGCACTGTCGTCGGCACAGCCAACACCACAAGGTCCATGCGCTACCTCCAACGCTTGCCACCCCCCATCCTAAACTCCCAGTCGCCGTTGCCCCACCACCCCTGTAACACTTCCCCACAAAACTTAGCCCAAATTCACACCGCCGCCAGTTCGGGAACCCGCACCCCGGCTTATCCGTAGCTTCAGTTACATTAGCACTCGGAAGCTGAGAGTGCTAACACCCGGTGGGTGGGGCGACTCAAAGCCACAAACATCCTAGCGACAGTGGGAGTGTCATTGCCTATGGCGACCGTTGCGTTAAACGTTTCGACCGTCACCCCGTTAGGGGACCGGGTATTGGTCAAAGTCAGTCAAGCAGAGGAACGGACCGCTGGCGGTATCCTGTTACCCGACACGGCCAAGGAAAAGCCCCAGGTGGGGGAAGTGGTCGCCGTTGGTCCCGGGCGGCGGGATGACAACGGTCAGCGGATTCCTATGGAAGTCCAAGTCGGCGACAGGGTGCTGTATTCCAAGTATGCCGGGACGGAGTTGAAAATCGGCACAGAGGACTATGTCCTGCTGGCGGAAAAAGACATCCTGGCTACCGTGAAATAAGGAGGTTGGCAAGTCATGGCGAAAAAGATTCTCTATCATGAAGACGCCCGCCGCGCTCTGGAAAAGGGGATGGACACCCTGGCGGAGGCGGTGGCGGTCACCCTCGGTCCCAAGGGGCGCAACGTGGTGCTGGAAAAGAAATTCGGCGCGCCCCAGATCATCAATGACGGCGTGACCATCGCCAAGGAAATTGAACTGGAAGACCACGTGGAAAACACCGGCGTGGCCCTGATCCGGCAAGCGGCCTCCAAGACCAATGATGTAGCCGGTGACGGGACCACCACGGCGACCGTCCTGGCCCATGCCATGGTGAAGGAAGGGATGCGCAACGTGGCCGCCGGTGCCAACCCCATTGCCCTGAAGCGGGGGATCGACAAGGCCACCCAATTCGTGGTGGAAAAAATTGCCGCCCATGCCCGCCCAGTGGAAGACTCCAAGGCCATTGCCCAGGTGGCGGCCATCTCCGCTGGGAATGACGAAGAGGTGGGCAAGATGATTGCCGAAGCCATGGACAAGGTGGGCAAGGAAGGGGTGATCTCCCTAGAGGAAGGCAAGTCCACCACCACCGAACTGGAGGTCACCGAGGGGATGCGCTTTGACAAGGGGTATATTTCCCCCTACTTTGCCACCGACCCCGAGCGGATGGAGGCCATCCTGGAAGACGCCCTGGTGCTGATCACCGACAAGAAAATCACCCTGGTGCAAGACCTGGTGCCGGTACTGGAGCAAGTGGCCCGAGCCGGCAAGCCCCTGTTGATCATCGCCGAGGACATTGAAAAAGAAGCCCTGGCCACCCTAGTGGTGAACAAGCTGCGGGGTGTTTTGAACGTGGCGGCGGTGAAGGCCCCGGGCTTTGGCGACCGGCGGAAGGCCATGTTGCAGGACATCGCCATCCTCACCGGTGGGCAGGTGATCTCCGAAGAAACCGGGACCAAACTCGACAGCGTGCGCATGGACATGCTGGGGAAAGCCCGGCGGGTGACCGTCACCAAGGACCACACCACCATCATTGCCGAAGGGAACGAAGCGGCGGTGAAAGCCCGGTGCGAGCAAATTCGCCGGCAAATTGAAGAGACCGACTCCACCTACGACAAGGAAAAACTGCAAGAACGGCTAGCGAAACTGGCCGGTGGGGTGGCGGTGATCAAAGTCGGTGCGGCGACGGAAACCGAAATGAAGGACAAGAAGCTGCGCCTGGAGGACGCCATCAACGCCACCAAGGCTGCGGTGGAGGAAGGGATCGTGCCCGGCGGGGGGACAACCCTGGCCCACCTGGCGCCGGAACTGGAGGCCTGGGCCAAGCAGAACCTCACGGAGGAGGAACTGACCGGTGCCCTGATCGTCAGCCGTGCCCTGATGGCGCCCCTGATGCGCATTGCCGAAAACGCTGGGGTCAACGGGGCAGTGATTGCCGACCAGGTCAAGGACAAGCCCTTCGACGTGGGTTACGATGCGGCCCGGGGTATCTTCACCAACATGTTTGAAGCGGGGATTGTGGACCCGGCCAAGGTGACCCGTTCCGCCCTGCAAAATGCCGCTTCCATTGCCGGGATGGTGCTGACCACCGAATGTATTGTGGTGGACAAGCCCGAACCCAAGGAAAAAGCTCCGGCCGGTGGCGGGGGTGGCGGTGACTTCGACTACTAAAATCCAACCTGCCCACAACTAACCCAGTTAGCTCCCAGCCATGGGGGCTTTTTTTATCGCCGCGCCACCAACACCAGCACCAATAGCAGGACCAGCAGCGGCAACAATATCCCCAGACCAGTCACCACAAACGGCAGGAGAATCGTCGTCAAAATAGCCTGCAATGGCCGCCACACCACACCCAATCCCCAGGTCAACAGGGCCACAAACCACTGGAGCACCACCACCAGTCCCGAAAAGGTAAACCCCAGTAAAAAAATAATCCCCTGCACCAAGTTAGCAACCAGGGAAATCAGCGGTAGCCAGGTATCTTCTGGGGGCGGCTCAGGAGGACTGGGGGTTGTTGCCAGGATGGGAATGACCGTTGGTATGGGCATGAATTAACGAGCGAATAAACTGCCGAATTACTTCGGTTTTGGATTGACTGGTTCGCTGACAGTAGCTTTCCAGGGCCCGATTCTCATCATCGCTGAGCCGGACACTCAAATGCCTAACTTTGTCAGCCATGACTCCTCCCAGAACCAGTACCCGTGATCGTACCAAAGGGATTTTTGGCCGACGGACAATTCGTTGCAATCCGCAATAAAATGAGAGGCGAATTTATAGTTTTGTGACAAAGAGGAGACCGGGGAAACGTAGTGCAATTGTATGACAGGTCTAGGAGAAGGCTTGGGACAGTTTGGTTGACCGGAGGGGTGCCTGGAGCCGGGTGCAACCCTTTTGTCAAAGTCCCCGGATTTCCTTGATGAGAATGTAAACCCCCATCACCGCCACAAACCAGCCAAATCCTTTCTTGAGCTGGCGATTGGAAACGAAATTGGACCAGTAAGAGCCAAGGAAGATGCCGAGGATCGCCACCAGGGAAAACAGCAGCAGCAGGCCCCAATCCATCTGTAGGTTCGGATTCTGCACATCCCCCACAAAACCGATCAGGGACTTAACGGTAATAATCAGCAGGGAGGTTCCCACCGCCATCTTCATGGGCAATCCCCCCAGCACCACCAAAGCCGGAATGATTAAAAAACCACCCCCGGCGCCCACCAGCCCCGTCAGGGAACCCACCACTACCCCCTCGGCAAAAATCAGCGGCAAATGGAAGCGCGACCCATGGGAGGCAGCTCCCCGGTCAGCCTGGTCAGCCTGGCCATTGCGGATCATAGACAGGGCCGCCAACAGCATCAACACCGCAAAAATCAGCATGAGTAAGATATCGCGCGTCAAGGTCCAGGGGCCGAACTGGACAAGGCGCTCAGGGATAGCCGGTATCAAAAAGCGCCGCACCAGGAAAACCGCCACCAGGGCCGGAAGGCCAAAGACCACCGCCGTTGGGACACTGACCAACTTTTTGCGGAAATAATCCAGGGAACCCACCAGGGCCGTCACCCCTACAATAAACAGGGAGTAGGCCGTCGCCAGGGTGGGCTTGACCCCCATCACATACACCAAAACCGGCACCGTTAAGACCGAACCGCCCCCGCCGATTAACCCCAAGGAAACGCCGATCAGCAACGCCAACCCATAGCCGAAAAGGACTTGCATGACTTCAGACTCCACTGACCCCACCGCCAGCATACCTCCCTTCCCTACACCCGGCATACTGGCATCATTAGATTACCATATAGTCATCTAGGTGACAAGTTTGCGATTTGTGTCCCTATTTAACACCGTATTACGCTGGGTTTGCATGGACGGCAGACTGTCAAAAAAAATTTAGAAGATTGCCTATATGACTCTATAGTGATTAAAGCTATACTGAAAACGGAACGAGTTTGGAGAAGACATCGTGTCGCCAACGTCAGTACCGGATGTGATTGTGGCTGAGGGTCAGGGGACGGCCGTAACCGAACAACGGGCTACGCGGCATCACCAAATTGTCATTGTCGGCGGGGGTGCAGCGGGGGTCAGTGTTGCGGCGCAACTGCTCAAGCGGCGGCGGGGGTTGGACCTTGCCGTGATCGAACCGTCGGACAAGCATTATTACCAGCCGGGTTGGACTCTGGTGGGCGGGGGGATTCGGCCCTTGCGGGATTTTATTCGTCCGGAGCAGGAGGTGTTGCCGCCGGGCACAGCCTGGATTCAAGATAAGGTGGTACAACTGGACCCGGACCACCGTACGGTGCTCACAGCCTCCGGTTTGGCGGTTACCTATGATTACTTGATTGTTTGTCCGGGGATTCACATCAACTGGGAAGGGATTAAAGGTTTAAAAGAAGCGTTAGGTAAAGGGGGCGTCACCAGCAATTACTCCAAAGATTATGCCCCTTACACCTGGGAAACCATTCGCCACTTTAAGGGGGGAACGGCGATTTTCACCCAGCCGGCCACGCCCATCAAATGCGGGGGTGCGCCCCAAAAAATCATGTACATGGCGGATGATTATTTCAAGAGCAAAAGCGGCGTTGGGGTGAACACCACGGTCATGTTCTGCACGGCTGCCGGGGGGATGTTTGCGGTGCCGGAGTACGCTGCAACCCTAGAGCAGGTGGTGGTCCGGCGGGGCATTGTGGTGAAGTACAAACACAACCTCAAGGAAATTCGGCCGGAGACCCGGGAGGCCATCTTTGAGGTGACCACCGACGGGGGGGTGGAAGAAGTCAGCCTGCACTACGACATGATTCATGTGACACCGCCGATGGGGGCGCCGGATTTTGTCAAAAACAGTCCCTTGGCGGGTCCGGGGGGCTGGGTGGAGGTGGACAAACACACCCTACAACATGTGCGCTACCCCGAGGTCTTTTCTTTGGGGGATGCCTCTTCCCTGCCTACGTCCAAAACGGCGGCGGCGGCTCGGAAGCAGGCACCGGTGGTGGCGCAAAACCTGCTGGCGTTGATGGATGGGCAACCCTTGCCGGCCCGTTATGACGGCTATACCTGCTGTCCTTTGATCACGGGCTACAACTCGGCGATCATGGCGGAGTTTGGCTATGACGGCAAGCTGCTGCCCTCATTCCCCTTAGACCCCACCCAGGAGCGGTATTCGATGTACTTGGCCAAGGTGCATGTCCTCCCCTGGCTATACTGGAACCGCATGTTGAAGGGCAAGGCCTTTGAGGCGGACATCTTCAAGCCCATTAATCGGCTGGTGCATCGGCGCTAGAGCAGGGGGTCGTCAGGGCTATCGGCGGGGGGCTGGGTGTGCCAGTGGGGGTCGGGAACCTGGGCAAAGGCCTCCTTGAGGGACCGTTCCCAAAAGCGGCGCATCTCCAGCAGGTAGGGGTCCCCTAACCCCAGCTCCAGCCGGTAGAGCACCTGAAAGCTATCCCGCTCGTAGGCCACCAGGTGAATGGGGGGGCCAACGGAAATATTGGATTTCATGGTGGAGTCCAATGACAGCAGGGCGCACTTGGCGGCGGCTACCAGGGGGGTTTCGTAGGTGAGGGTGCGGTCCAGGATGGGCTTGCCGTATTTGGTCTCCCCGATTTGCAAAAAAGGGGTCTCCGGGGTGGCGTGGATGCAGTTGCCCTGGGGATAGATGAGAAACAGTTGCGGGTCCTCCCCAGGAATTTGGCCCCCCAACAGGAAGTTGCACTGGTAATCAATGTGGTCTCGCTCGAGCCAGGGCCGGTGCTCCTCCTGGAGTTTGCGGATTTTTTTGCCTAAATAGGCCGCCACTTCGTACAGGCAGCCAATGGTGTGGAGGTTTTCCGGCAACTGTTGGTGAATGTCCTGCCGCAGTTGGGCCACCACCGCCTGGGTCATGGCTAAATTGCCTGAGGTACACAGCAACAGCACCCGCTGTCCCGGCACGGAAAAGTCAAAGAGTTTGCGGTAGGTGGAAATGTAGTCTACGCCGGCGTGGGTGCGGGAATCGGCGGCCATCACCAATCCCTGCCGGGTCAAGATGCCTAAACAGTAGGTCATGGCTTACGGGGCGGCAAGGTGTTGCTTGAGCTGCTGGATTTGGTCTCGGTAACGGGCTGCCTGTTCAAATTCTAAGCGGCGAGCGGCCTCGCGCATTTTCTGCTCTAACTCCTGGATGTGGGCAGATATATCGGCGGCGGCCATGGGTGTCGCTTGGTAGGTTGCTGGGGTCTCTTTGGCCTGCACCCGACGGGAGAACTCCAGGGTTTGGAGGATGCGGTTGGCCGGTTTGCGCCGGATGGGCTGGGGGGTGAGGCCGTGGGCCTGGTTGTAGGCCAGTTGTTTTTGCCGGCGGCGTCGGGTTTCTTGGATGGCCTTTTGCATGCTTTCGGTGAGGATGTCGGCGTATAAAATGGCTTGGCCGTTGACATGGCGCGCCGCCCGGCCGATGGTTTGGATGAGGGAGCGCTCTGACCGCAAAAAACCCTCCTTATCCGCATCCAGAATGGCCACCAGGGAGACCTCCGGCAAATCCAACCCCTCCCGCAGCAGGTTCACCCCCACAATCACGTCGCATTCATCGGCCCGCAGCCCCTGTAGAATTTCGATGCGACCAATGGCGTCAATTTCCGAGTGCAGGTAGCGCACCCGTAACCCCTGCTCCTGCCAGTAGCTGGTCAGGTCTTCGGCCATGCGTTTGGTCAAGGTGGTCACCAGCACCTTTTCCCCCCGTTCCACCCGCCGGTACACCTCGCCGGTGAGGTCCTCCACCTGGTTGACCGTGGGCCGCACCAGGATTTCCGGGTCCAGTACGCCGGTGGGGCGGATGATCAATTCCACCACCTGTTCGGACACCGCCAGTTCCCAGTCCCCCGGGGTGGCCGAGACAAAGATGCACTGGTTGACCTTGGCCCAGAATTCTTCCGCTTTCAGGGGGCGGTTGTCGGCGGCGCTGGGCAGGCGAAACCCGTGCTCAATCAGCACCTGCTTACGGGATTGGTCCCCTTCGTACATGCCCCGCAGTTGCGGCACGGTGACGTGGGATTCATCTACGATCAGCAACCAGTCGGCGGGGAAATAGTCCACCAGGCATTCGGGGGGAGAACCGGGGGGCCGGCCCGCTAAGTGGCGCGAGTAATTTTCTACCCCGTTGCAATAGCCCACCGTACGCAGTAACTCCAGGTCATAGCGGGTGCGTTGCTTCAGCCGTTGGGCCTCCAGGAGTTTGCCCTGGGCTTCCAGTGCCGCCAGCCGTTCCTCCAGTTCCTGTTCGATGGCCTGACAGGCCCGTTCCAACTGCTCCGGCGGGGTGACGAAGTGGCGGGCCGGGTAAATGTTAATGGCGTCTAGGGTTTCCAACACCGCGCCCGTCAGGGGGTCCCGCAGCTCGATGCGTTCGATTTCATCCCCCCAAAATGCCACCCGGATTACCCGGTCTTCGTAGGCCGGACCGATTTCCAGCACATCCCCCCGCAGCCGGAATTTGCCCCGCCCCAGTTCCCTATCGTTGCGGTCGTACTGGATATTCACCAGGGCCTGGACCACCTGCGTCGGCGCCACACTCAGCCCCACCGCCAAATGCACCGCCGCCTTCAAATACTCGCTGGGAATCCCCAACCCATAGATGCAACTGATGGAGGCCACCACGATCACATCCCGCCGTTCAAACAAAGACCGGGTGGCCGAGTGGCGTAGCATGTCAATCTCGTCGTTAATGGAGGCGCTTTTGGCGATGTAGGTGTCGGTGACCGGGATATACGCCTCCGGTTGATAGTAGTCGTAATAGCTGATGAAGTACTCGACGGCGTTGTGGGGGAAGAATTCCCGCAGTTCGTTGCACAGTTGGGCCGCCAGAGTTTTGTTGTGGGCCAGCACCAGGGTAGGACGTCCCACCTGGGCAATGACATTGGCCATGACAAAGGTTTTGCCGGTGCCGGTCGCCCCCAACAGGGTTTGGTAGCGATAGCCGGCCTGGAGACCCCGCACCAACTGCGCGATGGCCTGGGGCTGGTCTCCCGTGGGGGCAAACGGCGCCTGTAGGTGAAAGGGACGGCTCATGCGGGTTCTAGGGGAGCCATGGTCAGACCGGCCCGTTGGAGTTGTTCATGGTAGAGTTCCGCCGGTTCCTGGGGACCAACCCAGACCACGGCTTGACCTTCGTAGTGCACCTGGTTGGTGAGTTCCCAGGCCCGGTCCGGGGTCATGCCGGGAATGTACTGCATCAGGCACCGGGCCACGTGCTCAAAGGTGTTGACGTCGTCGTTGAGTACGATCACTTTGTAGTTGGGATAGTGCTTGGTTGTGGCTTGACGGCCTTTTTCCGGTAGGACTTGGGTGGACATCATCACAGCCATAGCAAACTCCCCACTTCATTTGGACGCAAGATTCTGGTTCTAGTATATGAGTTGAACGCCGGGGCCGGTCCGGGTCGGCCAGCCGTTAAGATAATTAGGTGCGCCTGGGCAGGCAACGGCCAGATGACTGTGGAACTGCAATTGAGTTGGGAGGATTTGACCACCGGCCATCTGCAGCAACGCCGGGTGAGGGTGCCGGTAGCCTTTGGTCGGGATGAACAGGCGATGCGGGCAGCCATGGGCGGCAAGGGCAGTGTGGTGGTTCTGACCCACAAGCAGGTCTCCCGTTGCCATGCCCTGATCATCCTGGGGGAAAACGGGTTGGAATTGGTGGACAAAAGCACTAACGGTACGTTTTTGAACGGCCAGCATTTTTTGGGTACGAACCGGCAGATCCACCATGGCGACCGGCTGCAAATTGGTCCCTACCGGATCGTGCTCAGCACCCTGGGTTCGCTACCGCCGGTGTCATCAGACGTTTCCGAAAGTACAGCGGTCGTGCCGGGGGTGTATCACGATGCCCTGACCGGGTTGCCCAATCGCCATATGTTCCTGTCCCTGCTGCAAACCCTGGAGGAACGGTTGGTGGTGGAGACGGCCCTCCAGTTTGCGGTGGTGCATCTGGATATTGACCGGCTCCAGCAGGTCAACGACAGCTTAGGCTACCGGGTGGGGGATAAATTGCTAGCGGCGGTGGCCCGGAAGTTGCGGCAACGGCTGGCGCCGGGGGATACGGCGGTGCGTCTGGAGGGGGATGAATTTGCCTTGATTTTGGAGAACCTGGCTTCCCCGGAGGCGGCCCTGGCCCATATCGAGACCATCCAGCAGGATTTACACAAACCCTTCCAGCTGGAGGAGCAGGAGGTGTTTATTACGGTGAGCATGGGGGTGGTCTGGAGCCAGGTGGCGGTGCAGCAGCCGGAGGACTGGTTGCGGTTTGCCCGGGCGGCTACCCAAAAAGCCAAGCAGTTGGGCCGGGGGCGGTTGGTGGTTTTTCGCCCAGGGATGGAGGATTCGGGGTGGCGCCTGCGGTTGGAAACGGATTTAAGCCGGGCGGTGGAACGCCACGAGTTATCCCTGCGCTACCAGCCCATTGTGGCCCTGGCCAGTGGGCAGATTGTGGGGTTTGAAGCCCTGGTGCGCTGGCGGCATCCCCAGGTAGGTCTCATTCCTTCGGACCAGTTGATTGCCCTGGCGGAAGAAACCGGTTTGATCCAGCCTATTGGCCGGTGGGTCCTGGAGATGGCCTGCATCCAGCTCTGCCGGTGGCACCAGCAATTTCCCAACTGGCGGCCCTTGACCGTGAGTGTGAATGTCTCCAGCAAACAGTTTCTCCAGGCGGACCTGGTGGCCCAAGTGACCCAACTGCTCCAGGAAACCAGCTTGCCGGGGAATCACCTGAAATTGGAACTCACCGAAAGTTTGATCATGGAAAACCCGGAGACTGTGACCACCATGCTGGCCCAGTTGCGGGATTTGGGGTTACAGATTCTGATGGACGACTTCGGCACCGGGTATTCCAACCTCAGCCGGCTGCGCACCCTGCCGATTGACATGGTCAAGGTGGATAAATCCTTTATCCAGACGGCGGATGCGGACACCTGGGCCTTTGTACAGGGCATTGTGGCGCTGGCCCACTCCCTTGGGAAGGCGGTGGTGGTGGAGGGCATCGAAACGGCGGAGCAGCTTCAGCAGTTGCGGCAGATGGGGTGCGCCTTCGGCCAGGGGTATCTGTTCTCCCCGCCGCTAGACGCCGCCCAGGTAGAACAACTCCTGCACCAGTCGCCGCGCTGGTAAGCCCTAGAGCCGACCCGCCAGGGGTTCGGTGGCCAATTGGTCCAAACCCTCGGTTTGCAACAGGGCCAGCCAGTCCACGAGGAGGGCCTTATTTTGGGGTTGGGATTGGCGTAACTCCACCAGGGCCGCTAGGGTTTCGTGCCACAGGCCGGCGCCGGCGTATAGGTAGGGATGCTGGCTGCGGGGGGCGCGTTGGAGTTGCTGTTCAAAGGAGGGGGCAAGGGCCACCCGTTGCACCCAGCCGCGTACAAACAGGTCAGCCGTCCGGTCCTGGGGGTCGCAAATGACCGAAAAGTACCATTGGTAGGTGTCCCCCACGGCCAGGGCGGGGGCCTCTTCCGGTAGGTCCAGGCGCACGATGCCACTTTGCTGGGCACGGCCTCGATAGGTGTAATGTTCCATCCCCCGGCCATCCATGAGGACCAGTTCCACCTCCCGGTCCCCCACCGGGGGCAGGTAGAAGAAGAAGCTGGGCCGGGCGGCGGCGGTTAACCCCAGGTGGGAAGCAGGGAGTAGGGCGGTCAACCGTTTATGGCTCACCGGACAAACGGCTCCCCGGGTGGCCCCTCCTTCCCGGTTGCCCGGCAATCCGGCCGCGGGTGGTACAAAGCCGATAACCGGCGTGGTGGGTTGGGCCGTGGCCCGCCGTTGACTCCACTGCAGGAGACGACCGGCCCATATCTGCAAGGGGTTAGCCGTGGCGGGGGTGGCGGTTAGGGTGAGGGTTAAAGCCGTGGCCAAAGCAAGGGATCGGAAGCAAGCCATAGAACCATCCTCGGGGGTAAGGCGATGATAGTTAGGAAGGACAAGCGGGTTTGCAGGTTCCGCCTTGCCTACATCCTAGGGTAATCCCTGGTCATTAGGATTACGGTGATAGACTGGCATCTCATCGGTGACCGGCCTCACCGGGGACGTAGGATAGAACTGCTGTTGTGAAAGGAATGGCTGTGATCGAACGCTACACCTTGCCGGCGATGGGGCAGCTCTGGACGGAGGAATACAAATTCCAGACTTGGTTGCGGGTGGAATTGGCGGTCTGTGAAGCCCAAGCCACTTTAGGGCGCATTCCCCCTGAGGCCCTGGAGCACATCCGCCAGCACGCCCGCTTTGACCCGGCCCGGATCCGGGAAATCGAGCAAACGGTACGCCATGACGTGATTGCCTTTCTCACCAACCTGAACGAGTACCTGGGGGATGCAGGCCGCTATGTGCACCTGGGGTTGACCAGTTCCGACGTGCTGGATACGGGGCTGGCGCTGCAATTGGTGGCCAGTCTGGAGGTGCTGCTGACCCAGTTGGAACAGTTAATCCAGGCCGTGCGTTCCCAGGCGCAACAGCATCGCCATACGGTCATGGTGGGACGCTCCCACGGGATTCACGCCGAACCGATCACCTTTGGGTTCAAGCTGGCGGGGTGGCTGGCGGAACTGTTGCGGCACCGGGAACGGTTGACCCGTCTGCGCAGTCAGGTGGCGGTGGGGAAAATTTCCGGGGCGGTAGGGACCTATGCCCACGTAGACCCGCGGGTGGAGGTGCTGACCTGCCAACGGTTGGGATTGACGCCCGATACCGCCTCCACCCAGGTGATCAGCCGCGACCGCCATGCGGAATATCTCCAGACCCTGGCGCTGCTGGGGGCCTCCATCGAGCGCTTTGCCGTAGAAATCCGTCACCTGCAACGCACGGAGGTACTGGAGGTGGAGGAGTATTTTGCTCCGGGCCAGAAAGGCTCATCGGCCATGCCCCACAAGCGCAATCCCGTGCGTTCGGAGCGGTTGACCGGTCTGGCGCGCCTGTTACGGGGCTATGCCACGGCGGGCTTGGAAAATGTGGCCCTGTGGCACGAGCGGGATATTTCCCACAGCGCGGTGGAACGGGTGGCCCTGGCGGATGCCAGCATTGCCCTGCACTTTATGCTGGTGGAGTTGACCGACCTGGTGCAGACATGGCAGGTCTATCCGGACAACATGCGCCGCAATTTGTACCGGTTTGGGGGCGTTATCTTCAGTCAGCAAGTGCTTTTAGCGCTGGTGGAAAAGGGCCTGAGCCGGGAGGAGGCCTACGCCCTGGTGCAACGGCTGGCCCACCAGGCCTGGAACCAGGAAGCGGGCAACTTCCAGGCCCTGGTAGAACAGGACACCACGGTGCGACGGTATTTGTCCCCGGAGGAGATCGCCGCCTGTTTTGACCCCACCGCCCATCTCCAGCACCTGGAGACCATCTACCAGCGGTTGAACATCTAAAAACTAATTAATTTTTAGGCTTGGCCTGGTGCGGCAACCCCCACCCCAATTTCTGGCGCAGCAGGTCAAAAAATTCCGGCGGGCGCAGGCGGACAAACCGGGCCAGGTAGGGCGAACGCTGGATGGTCACATAGTGGCCCGGCTGCACGTAACACCCGGCATTGCCATCCGCCACCAGGACCAGCCGCGATGCGTTGGCCGCCCAGACCTGCACCTTTTCCCGGTCGTCAAACACCAGCGCCCGGGAGGCCAAGGAATGGGGACAGATGGGAATCAACAATAAAGCTGCCACTCCTGGGGCCAGCACCGGTCCCCCCGCCGACAGGGCATAGGCCGTCGAACCCGTGGGAGTAGAGACGATCACCCCATCCGCCGGAATGTCCACCGCCGCGTGGTGCCCCACCTGCACCTCAAAATGGCAGAGTTTGGCCAGGGGTTCCCGGTGGAGCACCACCTCGTTCAGGGCCAGGGCCTCCCAAATACGGGCGTCCTCCTCCCAGACCTGCACCAGTAACGTAATGCGTTCTTCCACCTGGTAATCCCCACTCAAGACCGCCTCCAGGGCAGTCGGCAGGGATTCCACGTAGATTTCCGTCAAGAAGCCTAAGTGTCCGGTGTTGACTGTCAACAGGGGAATCCCCAAAGGTGCACACTGACGACTGGCCGATAAAACGGTGCCATCCCCCCCCAACACAATCGTCAGCTCCACATCCCGGTCAAACCCCGGCGGTACCAGCCACTCCACCGGCGTGTGACAGACCGGACTCCCCGCCTGGGCGTAACCCAACAGCCCCCCGACCCCCGTTGCTACACACACTTGCCGACCGCGCTGGTGCAACCACTCCCGCAACGCCTGGGCGTACTGAGCCGCTTCGGGTTTGCCGTCGTTATAGATAATGCCGATTTTGCCCACGAATGCCCCTTACCCCCACCGTAATCAGCGATTATAAAACCCATTTAACCGCCGCTTTTCGCCGACGTTTTGAAGGGACGCCGCCGCTGGCGTTTTTCGGCCTCTTGCCGCTTCTGCCGGTCGAGTTCGTAGTGGCGCTCCTTTAATTTCTGGAGAATGCGGGCGAAGTACTCCGCCAAGTAATCCTCTAGAGTCGTCACCTCCGTCGGCGCGACCCCCAACAGGGCATACACCGGCGTCATGTCCGCATCCAGCACTTCCCCCCGCGCCAGCAACGCCGCAAAGGCCAGCCGGTCCGCCATATTCCAGGTCCACTGAAACCCCCGCAAAAGGTGCCGGGTGGCCGTCAATACCCCCAGGGGCACCCGCAACACCTTGGCCGTCTTGCCGCTGAGGCGTTCACACAGGGCGATAATCTCTTCCGAGGTCCAGGGGCGCGGTCCCACCATGGGTAGTTTTTGGCCGATAGTCGTCGGCACCTCCAGACAACGCAGGGTCAACCGGGCAATGTCTTGGGTATCCATGTAGGCCACGGCGGTGGAGGTCCCGGTCAGCCAGACCGACTGTTCCTCCAGGATAGGAATGGCAAACTGGCCGATTAAGCCTTGGAAAAAACCCGCCGGCGCCAAGATGGTGTAATCCAACCCCGATTCCGCCAAAAAAGCCTCGGTGGCCGCCTTGACGCTCATCAACGGCACTTGGGGATAGCGCTCACAGCCCAGGATGGAGAAAAACACCAGTCGCTTCACCCCGGCCCGCACCATGGCCTGAACCAGACTCACCTTGCCCTGCCAGTCCACCTCCCGGATGCCAATGGCGTCGGTGGGTCGAGCCGTGGCGGCGTCAATTACGACGTCCATCCCCTCCAGGGCCGGTGCCAGGGTTTCGGGACGACAGAGGTTGCCCGGGACCAATTCCGCTCCCCATTCCCGCAAAAAGGTGGCCTTGCCCAAACTGCGCACGAAACACCGCACCTGATGCCCCTCCTGTAAGGCCCGCCGCGCCACCTGCCGTCCCAGCGTCCCCGTCGCCCCAACCACCAAAATCTTCATGCGCCCGCTGAAAAACTTTTTTACATTTCATTAAGAGTTTATCAGAAAACTTCCCCGGTCACCCTTGATCCCCGGGGGTCGGTTGGCCATTGATCCGGGTGCCTAGTGACTTCCTTCCTTTTAGGATGAATGGGGTTGGCTCAAGGACAGGATGATGACCGGGCAGGGGGTGGGGATTATCATCGTCGCCGCCGGGTTGGACTATCTCCTGGGGGACCCGCCCCAATGGCTCCATCCGGTGCAGGTGATGGGGTGGGGCATTGACCGCTACTGCCGCTGGGTCTGGCGCCAAGAATGGGGGGCGCGGGGACAAAAGAGCGCGGGCGTGGGCCTGGTGGTGGGAACCGTTGGGGTGACGGTGGCCGTCGTCTGGGGGGGGATAGGGCTGGTCCGGTCCCTGGTGCCGGGATGGGCCTGGGTCCTGGAGACGGTGTGGCTGGCCAGTAGCTTCGCCGGACGCAGTTTACGCCGGGCGGCCCTGGAGGTACTCGCACCGTTGCAGGCGGGAGACCTGGTGCTGGCGCGGCAGGTCCTGAGCCGGTACGTCGGGCGGGATACGGCCCACCTATCGGAAGGGGAAATTTTGCGGGCGGTGCTGGAAACGGTGAGTGAAAACGCCACCGATGGGGTCATGGCCCCCCTGTTTTATGGGCTGGTGGGGGCAGTGGTGGGACCATCGCCGGCGGTCTGGTCCTTGGCCTACAAGGCGGTCAGCACCTTGGATTCCATGGTGGGCTATCGCAGGGAACCCTATACCCATCTGGGCTGGGCCAGTGCCCGCCTAGAGGACCTGTTGACGTGGTTACCCTGTCGCCTGGTGGTATTCACCATCGCCCTGCTGTCGGGCCGACCGGGTTATGTCTGGCGGGTTTGTTGCCGGGATGCCCCCCAGGACCCTAGTCCTAATGCCGGTTGGAGCGAATGCTGTTATGCGGCGGCCCTGGGGGTGCAAATGGGGGGGGTGAATACCTACCAGGGGGTGGTCAAGGTGAAACCGACCCTGGGCGATCCGGGGCAACCGATTACGCCGACGGTCATTCACCAAGCCCTCACTCTAACCCGCCGGTGCTTTTTGACGTGGCTGGCGCTGGGGGTGCTGGTCCTGGGGATATGGCCCCGTTGAGGGGACGATGGGTGCCTGGGCAGGATGCCCCCACACCACC
Organism: Gloeomargarita sp. SRBZ-1_bins_9; assembly: GCA_039794565.1. Taxonomy (NCBI): domain Bacteria; kingdom Bacillati; phylum Cyanobacteriota; class Cyanophyceae; order Gloeomargaritales; family Gloeomargaritaceae; genus Gloeomargarita; species Gloeomargarita sp. SRBZ-1_bins_9. The sequence goes on from JAUQVX010000003.1 coordinate 109,411, forward strand.
TGCTCGCGGCGGTACTGCACCGTGCCGGGGGGATGGCCCTTGAGCCGCTGCACATACCGGGCGCGGGTGTACACCACAGGCACCTGCTGGCTCTGGCGGGCGCGGCTGTAATAGGCAGCAATGTCGGCGGCGGCCTGCACATCGGCTTCGTCCAAGGGGACACCGGCAGGTAGGCGCAGCAGCACGTGACTTCCCGGAATTTCCTGGGCGTGAAACCACCAATCATCGTCGCCGGCGTAAGCAAAGGTGAGGGCTTCGTTTTGGCGATTGTTGCGGCCCACATAGATGGGATAGCCGCTGGGGCTGGTGAAGGTGAGGAAGGGAAGGTTGCGGCCAGGGGTGCGGGGACGATAGGTGGTCGGTTGCCAGTCGTAGCCCTGTTGGGCCAGTTCCTGGTAGATGTCCGCCAGTAAATCCAGGGCCGTTTCCGGATCGGTTGTGTCGAGTTGATCCACCTGGGTCTCGATTTGGTCGAGGTAGGCCAGTTGGGTCTGGACCTCCGCCAGTAGGGGGACAATGGTGGCCTTCGCCCGTTTGAGTTTTTGATATTGCCTGTACAAGTCCTGGGCAGTTTGCAGGGCGGTTTTATCGGCGGGAATGGGGATGGTTATGGGCCTGTCGGTGGCGAAATCGAGCACCTGGATCGCTGGCATCCCCGGCGACCAAAGCTGCAAATGGGCCATGAGCAAATCCGCCTGCTGGCGATAGGTTTCCGCCTGGGCGACCTGGTCTAACTTGGCCTGAAACAGGTGCCGTTTTTGTTGGAGTTTATGCCGCTGCTGCTGGAGCTTGTGCTGCAAATGCTGGCGTTGCTGGTGCAGGGCCTGGGCCGTCAGCTGCCGGTGGTAGTAGCCCTGGAGCAGTTGACTTACGCTGGCGCAGGGTTCGGTAATGCCCCACCCCAACACGGTATATCCCTGTTCGGTCAAACCCGGTGTAAATTGCCCCCTGTAGAGGGCCTGTAACCAACCTTGCCAGAGGGTCCAAAGCTGCTGCCATTGGTCTGGTGTCAGGTGGGATACGGGGGTCTCCGGGTCCAGGTCCAGTTGGGTAGCCATCTCCCGCACCAACTTGGCGCTCAGGCCCCGGTAGTTCTCCAGTAGGGCGCGGCGTAGGGGGACAGGCAGCAGACTCAACCGCCGATGCCACGGCTCAAAGGGTTCATCTAAGCGGGGAATCGTCTGGTTTAGGGGTGGGGGCGGTTGATAATGGTCGCCGGTTTGGAGGGGGCGTACCCGGGATTCCTGAGGGCTGACCTGGTGGGCGCAGGTGATGATCAGGCCGTCGGCTTGAGTCAAAACGGCATTGCTGTAACGCCCCATGACCTCCAGGTACAAGTGCCAGCGGGGAGAATCGTCGGGGCGCCGGGCAAAGGATAAAACCACTACCCGTTCCCAGGGGTCCAGCAACCGCAAATCCGTCAGGGCCAGGTGCCCCAGTTGGTGCCAGAGCTGCTGGCTAAAGGTGAAGGTATCTGGTACATCCGGGGGGCCATCGCTCAGGTGCAACCGGGCGGCCTGGGGATGCCAAGACAGCAACAACCAACCCCGGCGCTGCCAGGTACGCAATTCCAAGTACAGGTGATGCTTGTCCGTTTGGCGCACCCGTTCCAGGCGGGCAGGCAACCAATCCCGGCGCAATTCCTGGCAAACCGCCACCAGGGTCGTCAGATCACAGGGTTGTAGGGTCATTTTTTCAGGTAGGCCACCAGCCCCTGGGCGCGATGGTAGGCTGTGGTGTTGCCCTGCTGATGGAAAATCTGGGCGGCGCGACGGGCATCGGCGAGGGCAGCTTCCGTCTGTCCCAACACCGAGTAGGCCAATCCCCGCTGGAACCAGGCCTCCCCATGGTTGGGGTTCAAGGCCAGCACCCGGCTGAAATCCTGAATCGCCCCTTCCCGGTCGCCGCTGGCCGCCCGCACCCGTCCCCGCCCGTAATAGGCCCGCGGTTCGTCCGGCTGTTGCTGCAACCACTGGTCGTATTCCGCTAGGCTGCGGGCGTAGTCCTTCATCTCCCCATACAGGGCAGCCCGCTGGGCATGGGCTTCGGGGAAATGGGGCTGTAACAGCAAGGCTCGCCCCCAGTACTCCAACGCCGTTTCCTTTTGCCCCAGCCCCTGGTACACCAGCCCCAGGTTGTAACAGATTTCTGCACTCCCCGGCTCTAGACGCAAGGCCTGCCGCAAATCCTGCTCCGCCTCTGCCCAGCGGTCCAGGCGGCTATAGACCCAGGCGCGGATGGCATAAACCGGCCACCACCGAGGACACAAAGCCTGCACCCGGTCTAGGTCCGGCAAGGCGGCAGCGACTTTCTTTCCCCGGCAGTAGAGATAGGCCCGCAACACCAGCGCTTCCGGTAGCTCCCCCTGGAGGTGCAACGCCCGTTGACAGGCGGCCAGGGCCTCGGGGTACTTCTCCTGCTGGGTGTAAATCAACGCCTGCAACAGATGGGTTTCTGCCTGATGGGGCTGAAGGAGCAGAGCCTTATCCAGGGATACCAATGCCCTCGCTCCTTCGCCCTGCAACGCCTGTTGGACCCCTTGGGCAATGTAGTGGCCGATTTGCTCGCGCAGTTCCATCGCTGCACCATGCCTGGCCCCTACCCCATGTTCCCACAGGAGGGATTGCGGCGCAAGTCTAGCGCGGGAAGCGTCGTGGGGGCAGCCCAGGTCGACCGGGAATTTCAATGAAACCGCGGGGGCGGATACTGTCTTCTAGCTCCGTGCCCGTGAGAATGGCGCCTGTAAAATCGGCACCCCGAATATCGGCTCCCCGCAGGTCGGCATAGCGCAAATTGGCATTACGGAAATTAGCGCCCCGCAGGTCGGTATTGCGCAGGTTGGCCCCACTTAGGTCCGCCCCCTCCAGGTTGGCGCGGGTGAGGTCCGAATCGGCCAAATCGGCGTTACGTAACTCCAACCGTCTTAGGTCGGCTTCCCGCAGGTCACAGCCCGTACATTTATTGGTGCGCAGTAATTGCCGGACATGTTCCGCTTCCGCGCCCTGGGCCGGCATCGCCAGCAGCGCTAACAACACCAAGGTAAGGGCTGAGCATTTACCGTTCATGCAATCACCCCCTCAACTGACAGGTTGGGATGGCAGTCTCTATACCATTGGCCAGCGTATAACCAAACAGGAGAGACGCTGGCGGCCTAGATAAAGTTTCCTGTCTGGGAAACCAGAAACTTTAAGATGGAAGTGAACCGAACTAGGTTCCCATGTTGCGGTCAAAACCACGTCCCTGATACTCCTGTGCCTATCAGGGAATCGCCACTGCCCAGGGCGAATCGTTTACCGGACGGCTCCCAATGATTGTGGAGAATTTCTTCATCCGGGCTTTTGATAAGGCGCGACGCGGGGATTACCAAGGGGCGATTCTGGATTATACCCAGGCGTTGCAGGTCAACCCCGGCGATGCCAAGGCCTTTAATAACCGGGGCTTTGCCCACTTCATGCTCGGGGACTACGAGCGGGCCATCCACGATTACACCAGTGCTTTGCAGATTGACCCCAACTTTGGCGAAGCCTATTACAACCGGGGGATTGCCCGCTTCATGGTGGGGGATTACGAGGGGGCCATTGCCGACTACACCCAGGCGATTCAGTTGCGGCCCCAGGACCCCAAGGCCCACGGCAACCGGGGCTTTGCCCACCTGATGCTGAAAAACTACACCCAGGCGATTGCCGACTACACGGCGGCCCTGGCGTTGCAACCCCAAGATGCCAAGGCCTACTACAACCGGGGGGTGGCCTATCTGGCTCTCGAGCAATACGCGGCGGCTATCGCTGATTTTGACCAGGCCCTGCGGTACAACCCGGAGTTTGCCGAGGCCTACAACAAGCGAGGGAGCGCCTATTTCGAGTTGGGACACATCCAGGAAGCCCTGCGGGACTATAACGAAGCCCTACGGCTCAATCCCGCCCTGGCGGAGGCCTACTACAACCGGGGGGTGGCCTACGGGGAGCTGGGGCAGGTCCAGCGGGAAATCGAAGACTACACGGAGGCCATTCGCTTTAACCCAGACTTTGCCGAGGCCTATTACAACCGCGGGATTGCCCGGTTCATCAGCGGCGATAAGGAGGGGGCGCTGGCGGACTACACCAAGGCGATTCAGCTCAACCCCGAAGACGCCCGTTGTTACAGCAACCGGGGCTTTGCCTACCACAGCCTCAACCGGCTCCCGGAGGCCATTGCCGACTACACCAAGGCCCTGGAGCTGGACCCGGATTTGGCGGAGGTCTATAGCAAGCGGGGCAATGCCCGGTTTGACCTGGGGGATGTCACGGGGGCGATTGCGGACTACACCGAAGCCATCCGCATTAACCCCGATTACGCGGTGGCCTACTACAACCGAGCGACAGCACGCTTTGATCTGGGGGACGTGCTGGGGGAAATCGAGGACTACAACCGCACCCTGCGGCTCGACCCCAATTTTGCCGATGCCTACCTCAACCGGGGATTGGCACGCCTGCGGCTGGGGAACAAGCGGGAGGCCCTGGCAGACTTTCGCAAGGCGGCGTCCTTGTTTGAGCAGCGGGGAGACCAGGCCATGTATCAACAAATCATGGAACTCATCCAGAAGGTCGCCTCGAAGCCTAAGTCCCCCTAACTGTGGGATAATCATTGGGCTTGGGTAAAGAGACAACCATGACACAGGAGTTACCCGTTGTGGTGATTACCGGGGCCTCCCGGGGAATTGGTCGAGCCACCGCTTTGGCCTTTGCAACCCATCCGGCGCGGGTGGTCATCAACTTTCATCGCTCCGTTACTGAGGCGGAAACGGTGGCCCAGGAGGTGGAACGTTTGGGGGGCCAGGCCCTGCTGGTGCCGGCGGATGTTTCCCAACCGGACCAGGTGGATGCTCTGTTTCAACAGGTCATGGCCCACTGGGGGCGGGTGGATGTGCTGGTCAACAATGCCGGGATCACCCGGGACGGGCTGCTAGTGCGCCTCAAGGACGAGGACTGGCACGCGGTTATCAACCTTAATCTCCACGGCGTGTTTTACTGCACGCGGGCGGCGGTGAAGCACATGCTGCGGCAAAAAGGGGGGCGGATCATCAACATCACTTCGATTGCGGGGGTGATGGGCAACCCCGGCCAGGCCAACTACAGCGCCGCCAAAGCCGGTGTGATCGGTCTAACCCGCACCGTCGCTAAAGAATACGCTTCGCGGGGCATTACGGTCAACGCCGTCGCCCCCGGCTTTATCGCCACCGAAATGACGGCGGACTTGAAAAAAGACGAACTGCTTAAGCTGATTCCCCTGGGGCGTTTTGGCGAACCGGAAGAAGTAGCGGGGTTAGTGGCCTTTTTGGGGTTGCATCCGGCGGCGCGTTACATCACCGGCCAGGTGTTCCACATTGACGGCGGTCTGGTCATGGGGTGATGCCGGTCACCTCCCGGTACACCGCCAAGGTCTCCTGCAACAGCCGCCCAAAGGTGAAATGGGTTTCGTAACGGCGGCGTCCGGCTGCTCCCAGATGCTGGCGATGCTGGGGGTCCTGCACCAGCCGCTGGAGACACCGAACCAGTTGTTCCTGGTCCCCTGGGGGAATCACATACCCCGTCACCCCCGGAACGACCGCCTCTGCCGCCCCCCCCACAGCTGAGACCACCACCGGCAACCCCGCCCGCATGGCCTCCAAGGTCGAACGGGGAAAAGCCTCCCAGTGGGAAATCAGGGCAAAGATGTGGGCCTGGGCCAACAAACGCGCCACATCGGTGCGATACCCCCAAAAGGTCACCCGCTCCTGCAAACCCAAGGCCTGGGCCAGGTGTTCCAGTTGGGGGCGCAGGGGACCATCGCCTACCACCTCCACCCGCACGGTTTTATCCGGTAGCTGGGCCACCGCCCGGAGCAAATCGGCGTGGGCTTTTTGGGGTTCCAGACGACCGACCGTGATAATGCGCACAGGAGTTCCCCGTCCCGGTTGCGCCCGCAACTCCGGCTGAATATCCGGCATGGCGTTGTAAATGGTCACCAGCTTGGTGGGGGGAATGCCAATGGCCAGGCCCTGCTTGCAGATGGCAGCGGCAACGCAGATGATTTTGGGGGTGATGGCGGCCAACCGGCGCTCCAGGATGCGATAGACCCCAGCCCAACGACTCGGCGCGGCAAACGACCACCCGTGCACCGTAAACACAAACGGTATCCCCCGCCGGTAACAGGCCAACCGGGCCAAAACCCCCGCCTTGCTGGAGTGAATCGAAACCAAATCCGGTTGCCAGCTTTTCAACAGCCCCTGCAGCGCCCAATAGGCCCATCCATCCTGCCAGGGATGCACCGGACGTACCAACGACGGCAGGACCTGGTGGGGAATCCCCTGTTGGGCCAGCAATTGTTGGAAAGCTTCCCCCGCCCCCGAGGCCACCAGCACCGTATGACCCCGTTGCCGCAACTGCACCGCCAAATCCTTTACATGAATTTGCGCCCCGCCGATGGCATCCCCCCGCGTCACCACAAACAGAATGCGCATTAGGCAATGCGATAGTAATCCCGATACCAGGCCACAAATCGGGGGATACCTTCCTCGATGGGAGTTTGGGGGAGAAACCCCACCGCTGCGGTTAAATCCGCAATATCCGCGTAGGTTGCCGGCACATCCCCCGGTTGCAATGGCAGAAATTCCTTCACAGCCGGCCGTCCTAGGGCCTGTTCCAATACCTCGATAAACCGCAGCAAATTGACCGGCTGGTGATTGCCAATGTTGTAGAGCCGGTAGGGTGCCACACTCACCCCGGGATGCAACGTCGTGCCCTGGGGTTGCGGCGTGGGGATATGCTCCAGCACCCCCAACAACCCCTGCACCACATCATCGATGTAGGTGAAATCCCGTTCCATCTGGCCATAGTTATAGACCTGGATGGGCCGGCCTTCTAAGATAGCGCTGGTGAACTTAAACAGGGCCATATCCGGGCGTCCCCAGGGGCCATAGACCGTAAAAAAGCGCAACCCTGTCACCGGTAACCCAAACAGATAGCTGTAGGTGTGGGCCATCAACTCATTGGCCTTTTTCGTAGCCGCATATAGGCTGATGGGGTGGTCCACCGGGTCCCGCACCGAAAAGGGCATTTTGGTATTTAGGCCGTACACCGAACTGGAAGACGCAAACACCAGATGGCGCACTCCATGTTGGCGGCACCCCTCCAGGATGTGCAAAAAGCCCACCACATTGCTTTGGATGTAGGTGTGGGGCTGGTCCAGGGAATAGCGCACCCCTGCCTGGGCCGCCAGATGCACCAGCACATCCGGAGGAGATTGGGCAAACAACTGCTCCACCCCCTGCCGGTCGGCTAGGTCCAAATACACAAACGTGAACCGGGGGTCATCCTTAAGCTGCGCCAGCCGGTCCCGCTTCAGCTGCACATCGTAGTAGGGGTTGAGATTGTCAATGCCGATGACCCGCCGCCCTTGCTGCAGCAGCGCCCGCGCCAGGTGAAACCCGATAAACCCCGCTGCCCCCGTGACCCAAACCGCCTCCCTCATGGCGTCCCCACCTTTTGCCGCAGTGCCCGCCGCAGCCCGATCACCAAACTGGCATTGGCCACCGTCAGCCAGAACTCCGCCCCCCCATGCAGCCAGTCCACATCTGCTAAGGAACGCCCATAGAACCGCTGCGCCGCCACCCCCGCCGGAATACTAATCGCCACAAACAGGAGCGTCAGACCGAACCCTATTTGAATCCCTCGTGGCGCTTTCGCCCGGGCCAGGCACCAGAGAAACCCCAGGTAGGGAAACAGCGACAGAGCAAACAGGACATTTTCCGTCATGGCGTGCGCATCAAATCCCAGGCCGCCCACCAGAGCGCGCAATTGCCCACCAACGTCAACCCCGCCTGTCCCATCACCAGCCAGTGCAGCGCCGGGTCATTGTCAAAAAAATGCCAGGTTATCGCACACATTGCCCCTCCCAACGCCGGCACCATCGCCCAAGTGAACTGCCGCCAGCCGTACTGCCAAAACAGCACCATTGCCGTCCCCCACTCCAGCACACTGGCGATATGGATCACCCAAGTTGGCCACGACAGGACATGCATGAAGCCACCCTAGCACAGGCAATTCCTAGTTGGTTGACTCCTGGGGCAGACGCACCTTCGTCGCCAACCCCAACTTCTGCAGCGTCCAGATCATCATCCAGGTCACATCAATTTCCCACCAGCGCAAGCCGTGCCGGGCCGAGTGGGGAAACGCATGGTGATTGTTGTGCCACCCCTCCCCAAACGCCAGCAGCGCCACCCACCAGCAATTGGTCGAGCGGTCCTTGCTGTCATAGGTGCGATAGCCATATTTATGCGTAGCACTATTCACAAACCAAGTAGCGTGATAGACCAGGACCAAGCGCACAAAAATCCCCCAAATCACCCAGGGCCAACCCCCCAGGGCAAACAACAACAATCCCAGCCCAATTTGCAGGGGCAACATCCAATTTTGCAAAAACCGGTACACCCCATCCTGGTTAATGTCTTTCGTGTACTTAGGAATCTCCTGATCCTGGGGCAAACGGTGCAACATCCAGCCCATATGGCTCCACCAAAATCCCCGATTCGAGTCATGGGGGTCGCCCTCCTGGTCAGAATACAGATGATGCAACCGATGCAAGCCCACCCAATCGATCGGCCCCCCTTGACAGGCCAGCGTCCCGCAAAACGCCAGGAAATACTCCAACCATTTGGGCACCACAAAACTGCGGTGGGTAATCAGCCGGTGAAACCCCAAAGTAATCCCCAGCCCGCCGGTGATGAAATACAGCAGCAGCATTACCCCCACCGCACCCGGGTTAGTCATCCCCGGCACCAGGGCCACCAGGGCACCCCCGTGAATCGCTCCGATGAAAAAAATCGTTACCCAATCCAGCGGCAAGCGCGGCGCTGTCGTCGTGGTCATGTATCGAACCTAAAAGCAACCTTTCCTACCCTACCACAGAATCTGACCCCTGCAACCGTACCTTATCCACCCGTGGTACCTTGAAAAACACAGACTCAGTCCCAAACTGCCCATGGTGCGATTAGCCCTGGAAATCGTCCTAACGTTGTTGGTCGTTTGTAGTGCAATTTTCTATTTGTCCACTTGGGGGGTGACCCTGGCATTTGCCCGGGAGCAAAAGGGTTTGGTGTTACCCGAAAAAGTGGCGGGGGTTTCTTTGCTCATTCCCGTGCGGGGTTTAGATGAAGGTGCGGCCGAGAACTGGCGCTCCTTTTGTGAACAAAACCATCCCCAGTACGAAGTAATTTTTGGGGTGATGGACCCGGCGGACCCAGCGCTACCTTTGTTGCGGCAGTTGGTCGCAGCGTATCCCCATGTTTTTTTGATCTACGGTTTACCGGCCTATGGGGTGAACCACCAGGTCAGTAATTTGATGCATCTGCTACAGGTGGCCCGTTACGAACTGGTGGTGTTTGCCGACAGCGATATCCGGGTGACGCCCGATTATTTACGGACCGTGACTGCCCCTTTGCACCAACCAGAAATTGGCCTGGTGACTTGTGGGTACATGGACCATCACCCACAATTTTTGGGGGCTGCCCTGGCGTCCCTGAATCGCTGCGTGGAATTTTTGCCGGCATTTTTGCTGGGACGGGTGCTGGATGGGGGCTTGCGCTATGCCCTGGGGCCGACGATTGCCACCCGTAAAGAGGTCATCCGCGCCTGGGGGGGGCTGGAACAGGTGGTCAATCGCATCGGTTCGGATTTCCACATGGGGCGTTTGGCCCGGGCGGCGGGTTACCGGGTGGAAATGTCCCCTTATGTGCTGGATAACTGTTGTGGCCGGGAGTCGGTGGGGCAGGTATTACAGCGGGAGTTACGCTGGGCAAGAACCATCCGGGTCAATCGGGGCTGGCCCTACTACGGTTTGGGCGCGACCTTTGGCCTGGTGTACGGGGGGCTGTTGCTGTTGGTCAGCGGCGGGGCAGGGTGGTCCTTGGCGTTGGTGCTGGGGATGTACCTGCTCCGGCTGGGACAAGCCGTGGCCGCTATCCAAGTCTTTCGCTGCCCGAGCCTCTACCGCTGGCTGTGGGTCCTGCCACTGCGGGATGTTTTGAGTTTTGGGGTGTGGCTGGCGGGTGCCGTCGGGCGGCGGGTGTACTGGCGGGGCCGCTGGCTGGCCATTCAACCGGGGGGGAGGTTGCAAAGCAGCGCCTAGCCCTGTCGCAGGGTATGCAGGGCGTTTTGGGTGACTTGGGCCAGGGCCTGTTCGTTGGCCCGGGGTAGGTGGTAGTAGCTGCCCCCCGCTTTTTCTGCCAGTTCCTTGGCAAAGCCCGTCGAAACAAACCGATTTTCCGTATTGATCACCAACAGGCGAAAATCCAACGCCCGGATTTTGGCAGCAATGTCCAGCAGTTCGGCCTTGATGTCCGTGGGTGTCTCCGTAGGTTGTCCCAGAGAACGGGCCAACGGTACATTTCCCCGACCATCGGTAATGGCCACAATGATCACCTGACCAATGTCGCCGCTTTGCTGGGCATTGAGTCCGACCCGCACCGCTTGGGTGAGTCCATGGGCCAAGGGGGAGCCGCCTCCACAGGGCAGTTGTTCCAGCCGACGGCGGGCCGCCTCCACCGAGCGCGTGGGGGGCAACAACACCTCCGCTTGTTCTCCCCGAAAAGGAATCAACGCCACCTGGTCCCGGTTCTGGTAGGCCGCTGTCAACAGGCGTAAAACGGCACCCTTGGCCGCCTGCATGCGATTCAGGGCCATGGAACCCGACGCATCCACCACGAAAATGATCAAGGCCCCTGCTTTGCGCACCAGACGTTTGGCCCGCACGTCCTCGGCAGTCACAATTACACGGCGATGGGGTTGGCGCTGGCGCCGCTGTTTCTGGTAGGGAGCTGCCGCCCGCAAAGTGGCATCAACGGCGATGCGGGGATGGGGCCCCTGGGGCAACACTGGCTTGACATAACGCCCGCGGGTCAGAGACAGGGTCTGGTTGCGTTGGCCGGCCCGGGCGCGGGGGCGACATTTCTGGGCAAACGCCAACAGCTGGGGGTCCAAAATCACCCCCTCTGGGTCAAAGACAAACTCTTCGGGGATGCTGGGGGTATCAGTGGTCTCCGGCTGGTCTTGGTCCGGTGTTTCCGGTTCGGGGGCGTTCTCCGTCTGGGGCGAAGGGGGGGGGGGTGGAGAACTGGCAGGGACCGTGGTGGCCCGGGGAACAATCACCAACTCCACCGCTACCCGCAAATCCTCAGCATTGACTCGGCTGCGTCCCTCCAAGGCGGCATGGGCGCGGGCTACTCGGGCGGCAAACAATTCCCCCCGATGGCCCTGGACACCTGCCCGCAGTGCCTCCTCCACCAAATAGCCCATCTGTTCCCGACTCAAAGTCACCGTCGGCAGCCATTCCCGGGCCAGCAACAGTTGCGTGCGCAGGGCCTCTAGGTCGGACTGGTGTTCTGCCCACAGGCTTTGGGGGTCATCCCCATACCGCACCGCCTGGGTCACAGCCGCCACCCGGTCCGGGAGTTCCGTCAGCGGGTCCATCACCACTTGCATGGCAAACCGGTCCCGCAAATGGCTGCGCACCTCTCCTTCCTCGGGGTTATAGGTGGCAATAAGCAGTGGGCGACAGGGATGCACGACGCTAATACCTTCCCGTTCCACCCGGTTGACCCCCTCCGCCAGCACCGTCAGCAAGAGGTTGACTAGGCTATCTTCCAGGAGGTTCAGCTCGTCCACGTACAAAATGCCGCGATGGGCCTGGGCCAGCAGTCCCGGTTGGAACACTGGCGTCCCCTGCTTGAGGGAAGCAGCCACATCCACAGCACCCACCAGGCGGTCCTCGGTGACCCCAAGGGGAATCTGCACAAACGGCGGCGGCACCACCTGGGTTTCCAGCTCAGCAGGGGGGAAGGGCCACTCTTCCGGGTGTTGGGGGTCGTCCTGGTACGGAGAACCGCGCACCACTTCGATGGGGGGCATCAAGGCATGGATGGCCCGCGCCAACACCGACTTGGCTGTTCCCTTGGGTCCCGCCAGCAAGATACCACCAATACCGGTATCCACGGCCCCCAGCAAAAGCGCCCGTTTAACCCGCTCCTGGCCAACGACGGCTGTCAGAGGGAATGTCAGCCGCTGTGTAATCGTCATCGCCCCGCTTTTTCTTGGCTTGCCAGAGCTGATCATAGCTTTCCTGGGCAGACAGCGGCGATAGAACGGCCCGCCGATTGACTATACTAAGTAGGGAATGCGGGCATAGTTTAGTGGTAAAACCACAGTCTTCCAAACTGTTGTCGCGGGTTCGATTCCCGCTGCCCGCTTCCCCGGTAAAAACGCCAAACCCCCCAGAAAGGCCGATGGGCTCGGGATGTGTTGTGAACTGTACCGTGTCACGGAATTTTGGGTCTGAAGGGTGCAAGGCCAGTCGGATGAAGAGAGCAAAGAAGCGGAAAGGCACGGGCGACTTCTACTGGGGAACTCGCGCTTGGGTTAAAATCGCGCTCTGGGCGTGGTATCCTAGTAAATTGGGTGGATGGCGGAATTGGTAGACGCAGCAGACTCAAAATCTGCCGGTGGCAACACCTTGCGAGTTCGAGTCTCGCTCCGCCCATGGTAAGGCCCCGTGGTAGGATCAAAACCTAAACTGCCGCGGTCACGATGGGCACCATCTCTAAACTACTGATCGCCAACCGGGGCGAGATTGCAGTGCGCATTTTGCGTTCCTGTGTGGAGTTGGGCATCCAAACGGTGGCGGTGCACTCCACGGTGGACCGGCCTTGTCTGCATGTGCAACTGGCGGATGAGACGGTTTGTATCGGAGAAGCCCCCAGCGCCAAAAGCTATCTGAATGTCCCCAACATCATTGCCGCGGCCTTGACTCGCAACGCTACAGCGATTCATCCGGGCTATGGGTTTTTGGCAGAAAACGCCCGCTTTGCGGAAATCTGCGCCGACCACAATCTCATTTTCGTTGGCCCGACGCCCCAAGCCATCCGCGCCATGGGGGACAAAGCCAATGCCAAGCGCACGATGCAGCAGGTGGGGGTGCCGGTGATTCCTGGAAGTGATGGGCTGGTGACGGAGGAAACGACGGCCCTGCGGCTGGCCCACGAAATTGGCTTTCCGGTGATCATCAAGGCGACAGCCGGCGGGGGTGGGCGCGGCATGCGGGTGGTGCGGCAACCGGAAGATTTCAGTCGGGCTTTTATGGCGGCGCAGGGGGAGGCGGAGGCGGCTTTTGGTCATGGGGGGGTGTATCTGGAAAAGTTCATCGAGCACCCGCGCCATGTGGAAATCCAAATCCTGGCGGACCAGTACGGCAATGTGGTGCATTTGGGGGAGCGGGACTGTTCGGTGCAGCGGCGACACCAAAAACTGCTAGAGGAAGCCCCCAGCCCCATCCTTACCCCCGAACTGCGGGAAGACATGGGTCGCCAGGCAGTGCGAGCAGCCCAGGCCATTGGTTATGTAGGGGCGGGAACAGTGGAATTTTTGGTGGATAAGCACGGGCGCTTTTACTTCATGGAAATGAACACCCGCATCCAGGTGGAGCATCCGGTGACGGAAATGATCACGGGTCTGGATTTGATCGCCTGGCAAATTCGCATCGCCCAAGGGGAACGGTTGCCCTTTCGCCAAGAGGACATCCGCTGGCACGGGCACGCCATGGAATGCCGAATCAATGCGGAGGACCCAGAGCATCAATTTCGGCCCTGTCCGGGACGGATCCTGGCCTATTTACCGCCGGGGGGACCGGGGGTGCGGGTGGACTCCCACGTGTATCCCGACTACGAAATCCCCCCCTATTACGACTCCCTCATTGCCAAGGTCATCGTCTGGGGGGAAAACCGGGACCATGCCATTGCCCGGATGAAACGTGCCCTCCAGGAATGTGCCATTACGGGGGTAAAGACGACTCTGGAGTTTCATCAGCATTTACTGGATCATCCGGCCTTTGTGCGGGCAGAGATTGATACCCATTTTGTGGATCGGTGGATGCAGAGCGGTTACCCCGCAGCCAAACCGTAAAACTGACTTGCCCCTGGCCGCTTTCTAGCGTTATCCGGCCCCCTAACCGCTCCACCAATTCCTTGACCAATGCCAGCCCTAAACCCGTCCCGCCGTGCTTCCAGCGGTCGTGTTGGGAAAGACGATAAAAACGCTCAAAAACCCGCGCCTGCTCCGCTTCGGGAATTTCGACACCGGTGTTGATGACCTGTAAATAAACACCCTGCTCGTCTTGATTAACCCGCAACGTGATGGTCTCTCCAGGGGGCGTGTATTTGCAGGCGTTGGTCAGCAATTCATTGACGATGCGCTCGAGGTAGGGGATGTGGACTAGCACCGGGGGGACATCGTCGGCTATGTCCAGTTGCAGGGTTTGCTGCTGCTGCCTGGCCTGCTCCTGAAAGGGCGCGACCAGCGGTGGGAGAAAGGTGGCCAAGTTGATGGAGACCAAGGTGGGGCAACGGGCACCGGCTTGCAAACGCGCCAGGTCCAAGAGATCGTTGATCAAGTTGACTTCCTGCTCTGTTTGTTGCTTGAGGATGTTGAGGTATTTCACCAGGGAGTCGTTGGGGTCGTCGCTCAGGAGTCCCCGGCGCTGCAGGTTCATTTCAATCATACGTGTCGCCATGCGAATACTGCTCAAGGGGGTGCGCAACTCATGGGAAACGGTACTGACAAAGTCATCCTTCATTTGGTTGAGCCGGGCCAGTTCCTCAATCTGGGCGCGGGCGGAATACAAGTCGGTGACATCAAGGGCACTGATGATCAGGGACCAGTAGGGTTCCGGGCCTTTGGGGAGGACGCGCACACTCTGTTGAATCCAGCGCATGTGTCCATCCCGATCCCGAAACCGGTAACAAAAATGGTGGTCCGTTTCCCCCTGGTAAATCCGTTCATGCACTGGTAGAACGATATTGCTCACATCTTCCGGGGGAATCCGCTGATACCAGAGTTTGGGGTTGGCCAGGAATTCCTCGGGCCGGTAACCCATCACCTGCTCGCACTGGGGAGAAATATATTCATAAACCACCTGGTAATTGGGGTAGAGACGCAGGCGCACCGTCACCGATGGACTGTTTTCCAACAGCCATTGCAATTCCTGTTGGGAGGTCTGGAGTTGTCGGTGCATTTGGGCTTGTTCTATGGCTAATCCTAAGTGCTGGCTCAGCCGTTGACCCAAGGCGATTGTATCCGCTGACCAGGGCTGGGCATCGGTTCCTAAGCGCATGAGCGACAAACTGCCCCACACCTGGGAATTCACCACAATCGGCACCAACAACCAAGCCCCCGGAAAATCCTGCCCCAGCCGTTGATTCACCGGGTCTGAAATGGTGTTGGTGTCATCCACCTGGACAATACGGTTGGCCAGCAGTTCGGCGCTGAAGGGATTGTCTGCAGCACGAATTTCCTGCACAGCCGGGGTAAATAACTCACCATTTTTGTTGCAGTTCACGCGAAAGCGCCAGCACCGGTCTTGGGGGACGTACTCTACGATGTGTACTTCTAACTGAAATTCTTGGCTGATGGTCGTGGCGGCAATGCGAAAAATTCCATCTAAATCCAAGCTGGAGCGCATGGCCTGCATGACCCGACAGAGACTTCTTTCCGTGGCCATTTGCCGTTCCAGGGCCAGTTCAGCCTGTTTGCGGTCGGTAATATCCAAGGCAAGGCCATGCCAGCGCACTGCCCCCTTTTGTGACCATTCCGCCTGGGCAAACCCTCGCAACCATTTCACCTGCCCATTGGGGGTCACAATGCGCCATTCATGCTGAAAGAGTTCGTTGTGCATGAGGGCTTCTCGCAGGGCGCGCTGATAGCCGATGCGGTCGTCGGGATGAATTTGCCCATACACCAGGAAAGGATTTTGATAGGCCTGTTCCACAGCTAAGCCATAAATTGTCGTAAACGCCGGACTGAGATATTCATAGGCTTGGGGACCCTGTTCATCTTCGACCACGGTGTAGATGACACCTGGAAACATGTCGGCAATGCGCTGGAATCTGACTTGGCTTTGACGCAGGGCCGCTTTCGCCTGTTCCTGCTCGGTAATGTCCACATAGGCCACGATGACGCCACCGTTGGGCAAGGGGGCAGCATTAACCGACAGGCAACACTCCGAACCATCCGGGCGCACAAAATGGAGCGTTTGATTGGTCACCACCTGCCGGTTTTTCCAGGCGCGCACCACCGGTCGTTCGTCAGGGGGCAGACTACATAAACCCGGGTCATCAATGCGGTATTTCACCAGTTCACTGACCGGGATACCTAAAATGAGTTCCGAGGCGGGGTTAGAGGCGGTGATTTTGCCATTGGCATCAATAATCCCTACCCCCACTGGCAGCAGCTCAAACAGGGTGCGGTAGTACAGGCTCTCCGGGTCCACCGGTTGGGGATAGAAATGATGGGGCGGCAGGGCATAAATGGCCCAGAGCTGGTAGGGATGCTCTAGCCACAGGGGTAACCGCTCAATCCATAGGGGCCGTTCCACCCCATCCGGTCGGCGATAAACCGTCCGCGTCAGACGACCGTTGTTGACAGCCGGCCAGTCGGGGAACCAATCACTCCGGTTGGTCGTCACGAGTACACGACGCGAGCGCCCCAAGAGTTCTACCGCTGCCTGGTTCACCCAGAGCCAGCGTCCGTGGTCGTTGGTGAGCACCAAGGCTTGGGCTGACCGCTCCAGCAAGAGGCCAAGGTCTCGGCGATCTACACTCATTGACTTACCTGGCGTTGGAGATAGGCCCTTTCATGGTAGATTGCGGCATCTTTGACAACCATCCTATCGGCAATATCTTGGCTAGGATAGAGGCCCAAGGTTGCTGGTTCCCGTAAATATACCTATCACAAGGGGACTGTTAATTAAAAAAAATAAAGATTGGTTTAAGTTTACAAGATTAGCTTAATCTTGTTTGCCGCCGGGTCGGAGGGAGTATTCCTTTGCCGACTCAATAGTGTGTTACACTAATTACAGACATATAGTTTACGGCCATCTTCGTGTTCTGAAACCTTGGCTGGGATGGCTACCGGTCGGTCCTAAAGCTGGTCTGAGAAAAACCACCAACATACCTGCCCCAGTGGCGCCAAAGGCTCCCCGACTGATGAGTTCCTCGTTAGCAATCCGCTGATCCGCACCCGCGCTCATCCAGACGTCCTAGGGCGTTGATTTCTTCTTTCAGCTTTCTTGTCCAGTGCCTCAATCAATCTTGGTGGCCAATAGGTCGGTTCACCCATTGGTCTCGCTCCGTATCCCCACCTAGGGTAGGCTGTCAAGGACCGATGACCCTATTGCGGCACCATCTGCTGGAGCCATCCATAGAGCTGTTCCAATTGTTGACCAGGAGGCAGCGTCGCCAACCCCCGCACAAGAATCTTCCCCGGACTGTACACAAAACGGGAGTGGAGTTTGGGGGATAGTCGCTGCCGCAATTCCTGCCATGCCGGTTCCGCCATCGCCGTTTCCCACACCACATGGGGGGTCTCGGGACGAATGCGCTGAATACCGATTTGTTTGGCCAGCAATTTCACCCGCATAACCAACACCAACTGCTGCACCGGCGGCGGTAGCTCCCCATACACCTGCTGCCATTGAGCAACCAGTTGGTCAATGTGGGCCTGGCTGTCGGCGGTGGCCAAATCCCGATAGGCTTGCAGCTTCAACTCCAAATTGGGCATGTAACTGGCGGGAATAAAGGCCGTGAGATTCAAGTCAATTTGCGTGTCATTGACGGTAGGAATCTGGCGCCCGCGCACTTCCTCGATGGCCTCCTGCAGCATTTCTAAGTACAAATCAAACCCGACGGCGGCCATGTGTCCCGACTGCTCCGGCCCCAGAATATCCCCGGCCCCGCGAATGTCCAAATCCCGCAGCGCCAACTGATACCCCGACCCCAGATGCGTGAATTCCTGAATGGCCTGCAGGCGAGCTTTGGCTTCATCGGTGAGCACCTCCTCAGCCGGATAGGTCAACCAGGCATAGGCTTGGATACCCGTGCGCCCCACTCGCCCCCGCAGTTGATAAAGTTGCGCCAGGCCAAACCGGTGGGCATCCTCCACAACGATGGTGTTGACGCGGGGAATGTCCAACCCCGATTCCACAATGGTGGTGCAGACCAAAATATCCGCCTCCCCATTGCTAAAAGCCAGCATGGTCACCTCCAGCTCCTCCGGGGGCAATTGCCCGTGGGCCACCAGGATTTTGGCGTCCGGGAACATCTGCTGCAACAGGGTCACCCTGGCTCCCATGCCCTCAATGCGCGGCACCACGTAAAACACCTGCCCCCCCCGGTCCAACTCCTGGGCGATGGCAGCCCGTACCGTCTCCGGTTGGTAGGGCACCAAACGTGTCTTAATCGGGCGGCGGGTCGGGGGCGGCGTCGTAATTAAACTCATCTCCCGCAATCCCGACAGAGCCATCGAAAGGGTACGGGGAATCGGCGTCGCCGTCAGGGTCAACACATCCACGGACGTCTTCAGGGCCTTGATTTTTTCCTTGTGGTTGACCCCGAAGCGTTGCTCTTCGTCCACCACCAGCAACCCCAAGTCCCGAAACTGCACCTGGGAACCCAGCAACAAATGCGTGCCCACCACACAGTCAATTTCCCCCGTTTTCAACTTGGCGATGATCTGTTGGCGCTCCTGGGGACTGCGAAACCGGTTGAGCAGGGCAATGTGAATCGGATAGGGGGCAAAGCGCTCCTTTAAGGTGTGGTAGTGCTGCTGGGCCAGAATGGTCGTCGGCGCCAAAAAAGCCACCTGTTTGCCCGCCATTAACACCTTGAAAATGGCCCGAATCGCCACCTCGGTTTTGCCAAAGCCCACATCGCCGCAAATGAGCCGGTCCATGGGACGGGGAGATGCCAAATCGGCCTTGACCGCTTGGATGGCCTTGGCCTGGTCGGGGGTCAGGGGATAGGGGAAGGAATCCTCCAGCTCCTGCTGCCAGGGAGTATCGGGGGGATAGGGGGGGCGGGTCTGCTGGGCGCGCTTGGCATATAGCTCCAGCAAATTGACGGCCAATTTCTTCAGACTTTTGCGCACCTTTTCCCGGGTTTTTTCCCAGGTTTTGCTGGCCAGACGGTGGAGTTCCGGTTGACTTCCCCCCCCCCGATAGGGCGACAGCACCCCCACCTGGTCCACCGCCACCCGCAATTGCCCATCGGCGTACTGCAACACCAGGTACTCTCGCGTTTGCCCCCCCACCTCCAGGCGCTCCAAGCCCAGGAAACGCCCGCAGCCATGATGCCGGTGAATGACGTAGTCCCCCGGTTGCAGCCGGTTGGGGTCCAGCGCCAGCGCCTGGGTTGAACGGCGGCGGGATAGCAGCGTCGGAGTACCCACCCGGTGTTGGCCAAACAATTCCCGGTCAGTGAGCACCAGGAGATGTAACCGGGGCAACCACACCCCCTGGAGGTCCGCCAAGCCACTGTATTTCAAGGCGACGGGGATGCCCTCGCGACCCAAGCGTTCGATGGCAGCCAAGTCCTGGGCATTGGGCACCACCTGCACCGGACAATCGTGTTCCTGTAAAACGGCAGCACAGCGGGCCGGTTGCGCCGATAAAATCCAGGTGCGACAGTGTTCCCGTTGTTGACGAATGAACTCGGCGATGGGGCCAAATTGGTGGGGATGGCGGGGAAGGGGACGCGCCTCCAGTTCTAAGCCCACACCTGCGCTCCATTCGTAGCAGTGGATTTGGAAATAGGCGGCCAGTTGTTCCTGTAGGGCCTCCCAATTCAGATGTAGGGCGGGGGAGTGGCCGGGCCACT
The DNA here is from genome assembly GCA_039794565.1 of Gloeomargarita sp. SRBZ-1_bins_9. Lineage (NCBI taxonomy): Bacteria > Bacillati > Cyanobacteriota > Cyanophyceae > Gloeomargaritales > Gloeomargaritaceae > Gloeomargarita > Gloeomargarita sp. SRBZ-1_bins_9. The sequence goes on from JAUQVX010000003.1 coordinate 129,122, forward strand.
GCTCCTGGGCGTGCTCCCACCAGCGCTGGTGATGCTGCCGGCACTGGAGCGGTTCATCGAGAACAACCAGGGTGTGGCCAGGTAAGTAGGCCAGCAGGGACGCCACTTCAGCAAACGCCTGCCCCAAAAACTGCCGGTAGCCGGTTAGATCGGGGGGCAAATGGGGGAGTTGCCAGCGCACCAAGGCCCGATAGTCCACCGGCCCCACCCATACCTGTTCCACCGGCGCACGGGGGCGTTGGGTCTGGGGGTCCAATTCCCGTAGGCTTTCGAGGGTGTCGCCCCACCACTCCAGACGCACCGGCCACTCCGCTGTCACCGGATACACATCCACAATGTCCCCCCGCCGACCCCATTGCCCTTCAGCGGTCACCTGCTCCACCCGTTCATACCCCAGCGCCGTCAGCTTCTCCCCCAGGTGCTCCGGTGACAGACCATCCGCCGGGGTCAATGTCAGACCCAGGGCCGACCAGACCGCCGGTGGGGGTAAATGGGGTTGCAACGCCCGGTCGGTGGTCACCAGAACAGGGGGGGGTTGTCCTTGGGTCAGGTCCCGCAGCACCTGCCATTGCCCCCACAGCAGCTCCGGCTCCGGGTCAAAGGGTTCGTAGGGGGACGCCTCCGTCGTGGGATAGTGGGCCACCGGTGCATCGGCCATCGGTTCCGCCAGCGCCATCCACTGGGCCGCCTCTTCTAAATTGGCGGTGATCACCAGGACCGGTTGACCCGTCAGGCGGCTAATCGCACTCACCAGCAGAACCTTAGCCAGGCGGGGGATGCCGGCCAGCACCAAGGGTTGCCCCGGTGACAACTGCTGTGCCCACTGCTGCACCAAAGGTCGCTGCGCCAGGTACTGAACCAGAGAAGCGCCCGTCATTCTACCGCGCCAATAATCGCTCCCCCTGTCATGATAACCAGCCGGTCATGCCCCAACGCTGACCCATCACCCCCGCCCGACTCAGTGCATCAAGCCCACCAAGTGCAGCGGTCCCCAGCCGGTCATCCATTCCACCAGCAGCGCCAAAAAGCCCAGCATGGCCAAGCGCCCGTTCCACACCTCCGCCGTCGGTGTCAGTCCCCAGGCCCAGCGCTCCTGTGGGTAAATCTTCACCGGCTTTTGGATGTTGATGACCTGGTTGAGCAACACCGGCGGGGCCATAGCCGCTTCCATGACCGCCTCGGCCAAGTCCTGGATAAAGCGGGGGTGGGTATTGAGTGCCGGCACCCGGTGAAAGTGAGTTATGCCGCTCTGGTGCGCTAGCTCCCGGTACTCCTGGTCAATTTCCTGCAACGTCTCAATGTGTTCCGACACAAAACTGATGGGAATCACCAGCAAATCCCGCACCCCTTGGGCTGCCAGCGCCGGAATCACCTCCTCTGTATAGGGTTTGAGCCACTCCACCGGCCCCACCCGACTCTGATAGGCCAACGTATAGCGATTGGGACGGTTCAACGCCCGCACGATCAAAGCCACACAGACCTCGATCTGCTCCTGGTAGGGGTCCCCCTCCTGGTCCACATAGCTGCGGGGCACCCCATGGGCGCTAAACAACAGATGGACGCAGTCGGGGTCCGGTAAAGCAGCGAGCGCCTGTTGAATCAAATCCACCATCGCTTCGATATAACCCCGGCGCTGGTACCAGTAGGGAATCACCGTGTGCTCGATCTGAGCCAGATACCCCCCTGACCGCCGCAGGCGCTCCAACAAGCGCAAACTCGACCCACTGGTGCTGATGGAGTACTGGGGATACAAAGGCAAAATCACCAACTTATCAATCCCATCCCGCTCGATTTGCGCCAGCGCCTCCTCCGTAAAAGGGTGCCAGTAACGCATCCCCACATACACCCGCGCCGGCTGCCCCATCTGGTGTAACTGTTGCTCAAGGGCCTGGGCCTGCTGTTCCGTGATGCGTCGAATTGGAGACCCCCCCCCAATCCGTCGGTAATTTTCACTGGAGCGCCGGTGCCGCAGCGTCGCAATCAACCAGGCCAGGGGCTTTTGCAACCAGGGAAACGGCAACCGGATGATCTCCGGGTCGGCAAACAAGTTATACAGGAAAGGCCGCACATCCTCCAACCGCTCCGGCCCCCCCAGATTGAGCAATAAAACACCCAAGCGCTGGCCCACGACCCCTGCCCCTAGCTGAAAAATTTTTACATTTATTTAAGTCTAGCTTAACTCCCCGTCGTTGCCAGTTACCAGCGCAGGAGCGCCGCCATACCTCCCATCTCCTGGAGCAACCGTTCCTCAGCAGGTCCCCGCACAAACTCCAATTCCGCCCCGTAACTGGCCGCCAGATCAAGAACATGGTCCCGCAGGGGGACTGCTTGGGGTTCCGGGCACACCACCTGAGCCACCTCCAGCGTTGCCGCCACAAACCCCTCCTCCGGGCAGCGCCAGATAGTCATATCCAGAGACCAGGGCACAATCCAGCGCCGCACCCGCCCCAATTGCAATGCATCCAGCACCGGGTCAATCCCCCACAGCCCTGGTTGCTCCTGGACCTGCTGCAAAAGCGCCAGTTCCTGCTGCCGTTCCGCCTCATCCAGCACCGGTTGCACCCGCCGCCAGATCTGTCCAACGGCTTCCTGATGCGCTTCCGGCCACAGGGGTAAGCGGCTCACCACCCGCTGTTGCACCCGTCGGCTCAGATAACCCTCGAAATGTCCCGTCTGCCACTGCTCCCCAATCAGCACCAGCCGGCCGATACCCAACCGTTCCACCGCCTGATCCACCATGTGCGCCAGCCGCCGATAGAACGTGTGCAGCCAGGCATCCACCCGCGCCGCCGTGCGCTCCTGCAGCGACAACTTATCGCAACGTCCCCCTGGCGTAGCCGACCGCGCCCGCCACGTCGCCGTAATCTGCTGGCTTAGGGTCTGGAGTTGCTGCCATTCGGCTGGGGAAATGTCTGTCAGCAAATCCTCCACTTCCCGAATCTCATCCAAAAACACCTCAAAAAAGCGCCAGCGCGCCCCCTCCAGCAACAGAATCCCCGTACGTTCGTACTCATCCACCGCAAACCACAAAGGCGTCAAATAGGGCGCACCATAGCGGGCCTCCACCCGTCCCCGGCGCAGGTCCACCACCGGCAGCTCCACCTGCAAATCCAGCCGTTCCGTGTACAGGGTGCCATGGGCGTCCCGATGGGCAAATAGCACCAACGTCTGGGCCTGGGGCCGTTCCGCTTCCAGCAGGGCATACACCTGGTCGTACAGGGGCTGGTCCCGTTTGCCGTGACGGTCCCGGATCTCCGGCAGATGTTTCAATGTCTGGTCAATGCGCTTGAACCAGGCACCGTTGGCGTTTTCCGGTTTGGCCGGATTCACATTGGCATACAGAGACAACACCCCATCCGTCACCTGGGCCGACCACTGCCGCAACCGAGCCAATTGCGTCTCTACCGCCAGCATCCCTTTCCCTCCACCGGCAACGCCGTAATTTTCTATTAGAGCACATTTTCACGATGACGCCGGCGGGGGAGCCAACTGAGCTAAATCCGGCAGCGTGTCCCCCTCGCGCACAATACCTGCATCCTGTAGCCGCGCCAGCACAAAACTTTCCGCCCGCTCCAACCCCAGCTTGACCTGACTTTCCGGCTGATCAAGGATGTCGGCCACTGCCTCCAGAGTCAACCCATCCAGGTGCACCAGTTGAAACGCCCGTCGCCACAACACCGGCAAATCCTTGAGCACATCCAGGGCGTAGGCCTGCTCCCCCGTTTGCGCCAAAGACAGCCCCGGACCAGGCCCCAATTCCAGCAGCGCCGGCAATGGTTCCTTAACACTTAACACATCCGCCAGGCACAGGGTGTCATCCGGCTGGTAGAACGCGTAAAACTCCTCCTCCACCATGGCCTCCGCCTCGTCCTTGGGTTCGTGCCATTCGACGGGCATTTCCAGGGGTACCGTTTGGCCGTAGTGGCGACTGGCCCGCCGTTCCCGGTCCAAGATATGGAATCCCTGGCGCAGCAGGTGACGAAACGCCTGTTCCCGGGACCAATCCGGCTGCCAAGCGGCCTGGGTCACCAAAAACGCCTCATCCACCACGTCATGCAAGCTGGGGTCATCCTTGGGCAGGTCACCCGCCGCTCGCAGGTAGGCTATCTCCCGCCGCAGGATCACCTCCACCTGGGGCAGGAGCGACACCAGCATCCCCTGGGCCTGGGGCCGGATTACCTGCTCCGTGACCTGAGTCTTGAGCTGCCGCAGCCGTTCCCGTCTTACCCGCCGTTTGTACTGGTCCTGGACCTGCAAGCGGGCAAAGTGCCGTTTGACCTCCTGAAACAACGCCTTGGCCAGGTGTTGCGCTAAAGCCAAGAGTTCCTCCTGCTCCACCGTCACCGCCACGATGCGTTTGCCGGGAAGATAGACATGGGCCATAGCCCGAAAGCCGTGGGGAGCTTGGCGTTGCAACACCACGTGCACCGGCGCCGTAGCTGCCCCATGCCGTTCCAGCCAAGGACCCAACCGCCTCCCCAAGGCCTGTTGCAGGGCCAAGGGCCACTGGGGCACATCCGAACCGCTCAGCCCTCGGTAGAAATAACGCACATTCATGGCCGCCACCTGTTTGCTCAGCAACCCTGCGCCAGCAACTGCCGGTACGCCGGGCTTTGGCTCCAGCGGTCAATTTCCTGGGCGCGTAACACTGGCACCGGATGGGTCAAAGGCAACACCCGCGTCAGCTTCAGCCAGTTCCAGCCCTGCTGGTCATAAGCCCGCGCCTGGGCCAAAAAAGCCTCCACATGCAAATCCGGCACCAGTTTGGGGGACCCCCCCGCCAGTTTCATCAGCACACTCAGCACCACCTGGACATCCTGGGCCACCAGCAACGCCGCCCGGTCACAACTTAACTCCGCGCAGCGCAGCCACTGGAGCAAGGACGCCTGCAACCCCTGGGCCAGCCACAACCCCCAGTTGGGAATCTGACCCGCTGCCAGCACCAGCAAATTCGCTAAGGTCAAATACACTCCGTGCTCGCACTTCAAATGCCCCAACTCATGGGCCAGGACCGCCTGAATCTCCGCCGGCGTCAGCAACTCCACCAGGCTGGTGTGCAGGACAATAAACGGCTTGTGACCCCGCACCGCCAAAGTATAGGCATTGGGCTGGGGATGTTGCCGGACATACAACTGGGGGACCTCCATGTCCAAAATGCGGCAGGCCTCCAGCAACAGTTCGTACAACCAGGACAACTGCCTAGGCCCCACCTGCACCGCCCCGGCCATGTTTTCCAGATAAAACCACTCCTGAGCCGCCGTACCCAGGGTCAGGCGGAGCAACATATCCAGGCCGGGAATTTGCTGGAGCGCCCGTGTAGCCTCCTGGTCCCAGGGATGGCGAAACTGCTCCGCCCGCAACCCCAGCAATTGCCGCTTTTGTCCCATCGCAGGTGTGATTGCCTGATTGCTAAACCTAATCTAACACAGGCGCAAACAGGGCGTTTTTTGACTGTAATGACCAGAAAACCCCTGGGAGCAGCCCTGGTGATTCGGTTATCCTAGGGACTGCGGCTCCAGATTTCACCGGATGAATACCCCCTGGTCTAGGGCAATCCAACGGGAACGAACACCGGCCCCTGTGTGGCTCAGCACCTGCCTGTTGGGGGTTGGGGCGTTAGTGGTGCTCTGGCCGGGGTGGGTGGTTTTGGAGACCTCATTGCGCCCTGGCTGGCACTGGCAAAACTATGTATTGGCCTGGCAGCAAGCCCAACTTTGGCCGGCGTTTATGGTGTCGGTGCTGGTGGCGGTGGGGGTAGTCATCACCCAGGGGTTTACTGCGGTGCTCGCCGGTTACGCCCTGGCCCGTTATCAATTCCGGGGAAAACAATTGATTTTGGCCCTGGTCATCGCCAGTATTGTGGTGCCTTTGCCCGTGCTGGTGATCCCCGTATTTTTGACCCTGAAAACCCTGGGGCTACTCAACACCATCGGCGCCCTGATTCTGCCTAGCAGCGCCAGTGGCTTTAGCATCTTTTTACTGCGCCAGTACTTTCGGACGCTGCCGGTGGAACTAGAAGCCCAGGCGATGGTTGACGGCGCCCGCCCCTGGCAAATTTTGTGGGAAATCATCTTACCTCTGTCCCGTCCTGCCCTGGTCACGGTCGGCCTGCTGGCCTTTATCGGGGAGTGGAATGACCTGTTCAAACCGTTGGTGTTTACCACCCGTCCGGAGCTGCGCACCGTGCAATTGGCCCTGGCGGGTTTGCAGGAGCAGTTCACCAGCGATTGGGCGCTATTGATGGCGGCGATTGTCCTGGCGACGCTACCGGTGATCGGGTTGTTTTTGCTGGGACAACGGGCGCTGCTCCAAGGCATAGCCACCACCGGCCTGAAAGGGTGATCCAGACGACAACGGTTGACCCCCTAGCGGCTCCTATAATGAAAGGATGGGCTAGGGAAAACGACGCCAATGGTGTACCGCAGTTGGCTGTTGACCTGGTTATTGCGGTGGCAACAACGGCTAGGCCAAGGCTGGTACCAACTCTGGCACTGGTTGCGCTGGTTGTGGTTGCGTCCCCCCTCCCCCCCAGCCCTGGCCACGAGTACCCCCACAGCCACTTCCTCCAAACCCGGCTGGTGGCAATGGCTAAAGCAACTCTGGCGAAAGCTGCGCCGGTTTCCCCTCTTGGGCGGTGCCCCCAAGCGCGAATCCCTACCTGGAGCCACACCCCCGCCCCATTTGCCCGTGGTGCTGCCGGCGCCTGTGTTGCCTGAGCCAACCCTAGAAGTACCGTCGGTGGTGGAAAGTTACGAATCCCATTGGTTAGAGCAGTTGTTGCGCTGGCTGGACGAGACCTTGTATTTCTGGGAGTGCAAGCTGCGGGATTTTTGGCACTGGTTACGGGGCTTTTTACTGGGCTAGGAACCCACCAACCGCACCGTGTCCCGGATGATCAAAAACATCCCCAGGCCCAACAGCAGCAGTAGGCCGGTCTGCATGACCCCCTCTTGCACTTTGGGGGGTAAAGGACGTCCCCGCAGCGCCTCGATCCCCAGCAGTAACAGTTGCCCCCCATCCAGGGCCGGCAAAGGCAGGATGTTAATGACGGCCAGGTTGATGCTGATCAAGGCGGAAAATTGCAGGAGATTGACCCAACCGGCGCGAGCAATCCCGGCCCCCATAGCCACAATCGCCACTGGCCCGGCCACCTGGTCGGCGGTTTGTTGAAAATTGCGTAACAGCTCTCCATAGCCCCGCAGGGTGCTGCTTAAAAGCCGGTAAAACTCCTGGGCCCCCAGCACCAGCCCCTCCAGTCCATGCCGGGCACGGCGGGTTGCGATCTGGACATTCTCCTGGAGTTGCACGCCGATCCGTCCCCGCCCATCCGGCCCCCGTTCCGGGATTACAGTGACGTTCAAAATCTCATCCTGGCGCTGAATCTGCAAACGCACAGGCCGGTTGGGGTGGGATTGGATGGTTGCCACCACCTGGTTGACCGCCGTTTTCCCCGGCGATAGGGGCTGACCGTTGATCGCTACAATCACATCCCCGGCTTGGATCCCGGCCCGCTGGGCCACTGCGCTCATCTCCGCCGCTATCTGGGGCACCCGCACCCCCGGTTGATATACCGCCTGGGGTATCCCCGCCGTTACCACCTGCAGGGTCAACACCAGGTAGGCAAAAACCAGATTGGCCAGCACCCCGGCGCTCATCACCCAAGCGCGGTCCCGCAGCGGTCGGTTGCGCAGCAAATTGGGGTCCGTGCTGGGAATGGGACTGTCCGGGTCATCGTCGGGAAAGCCCACATAACCCCCCAAGGGAATGGCCCGCACGGCATAGAGCACCTCCTTGCCCTGGTAGGACCATAGAGGCGGCCCGAAACCCAGGGAAAACTGGCTCACCCGTATCCCCAACCAACGGGCAGCGATAAAGTGCCCCCACTCGTGCACCAGGATCAGCAGGGCTAAAACGGCAATGGCGGCCAGGATCGACATGGGATCATCCAGGGATGCGTGCTATTGGGCCTATCTTAACGCATAGCCGACCCCGGGAATTTGCGGTACATTAAAGGATGTAAACGGGGGGTTTACCCCGGCCAATGGCTTTTGAGAAACTGCACTTATGTTCACCAAGCAAGTGACTGACTCGCCCCTGTTCAAGTGGTTTGACGAGCGCTTGGACTTGACGGCGATTTCCGACGATGTAGCCAGCAAGTACGTCCCCCCCCATGTCAATATCTTTTATTGCTTGGGTGGCATTACCCTGACGTGCTTTTTGATCCAGTTCGCCACCGGCTTTGCCATGACCTTCTACTACCGGCCCACGGTGGCGGAGGCCTTCAACTCGGTGGCCTATATCATGACCGAAGTGAATTTCGGGTGGCTGATCCGCTCGATTCACCGCTGGTCGGCCAGCATGATGGTGCTGATGATGATCCTGCACGTGTTTCGGGTCTATCTCACGGGCGGTTTCAAAAAGCCCCGCGAATTGACCTGGGTTACGGGCGTGGTGCTGGCGGTGCTCACGGTGTCGTTTGGGGTGACGGGCTATTCCCTCCCCTGGGACCAGGTGGGCTACTGGGCGGCCAAGATTGTGACGGGGGTGCCGGAAGCGATCCCGGTGGTGGGTCCGCTGCTGGTGGAACTGCTGCGCGGGGGTGTAGCCGTGGGTCAAGGGACCCTCACCCGCTTTTACAGCGCCCATACCTTCGTGTTGCCCTGGCTGACGGCGGTCTTCATGCTGATGCACTTTTTGATGATCCGCAAGCAGGGCATCTCTGGCCCCCTGTAAGCTGACCTGGTGTTACGCTGCATATCATCTGCGAGGAGAATCCCATGTCCAACATCAAGAAACCCGATTTGTCGGACCCCAAGCTGCGGATGAAGCTGGCCAAGGGGCTGGGGCACAGTTCCTATGGGGAACCGGCCTGGCCCAATGACCTGCTCTACATCTTCCCCATTGTGATCATGGGGACCTTTGCCTGCATCGTCAGTCTGGCGGTGTTGGACCCCAGCATGATCGGGGAGCCGGGGGACCCCTTTGCCACGCCCCTGGAAATCCTGCCGGAGTGGTATTTCTACCCCACATTCCAGTTGCTGCGCATCCTGCCGAACAAACTGCTGGGGGTGCTGGCGATGGCCTCGGTGCCGGTGGGGTTGGCCCTGGTGCCCTTTATCGAAAACGTCAATAAATTCCAAAACCCCTTCCGGCGGCCCGTGGCGACGACGGTGTTCCTGTTGGGGACGCTGGTGACCCTGTGGCTGGGGATCGGGGCAACATTGCCCTTGGATAAGGCCCTGACCCTGGGGTTGTTCTAAATTCCTGGGATACCGTAGTGGTGGGGAGTCGGTGGCTTCTCGCTGCTACGGTATTCGTTTTTGGTACACTGGGGAGCAAATGGCATTGCGACTGAGTAGGGGATGGACATCATTACCTTGGCCTGGGTAGCGGCAGCGGTGAGTTTTACCTTTTCCATTGCTCTGGTGGTCTGGGGGCGCAATGGGTTTTAGTCCATGACGGACGCCTACCGGCAGGGGCTGCGGGCCATGGAGGCGGGGCGGTATCGAGAGGCGGTGGCGGCCCTTAAACAGGCTATGGACGCCCAACCCCAGGACCCCCACATCAAACTCTGGCTGGCGATGGCCTACGAGGCTTTGCAGGAATGGGGCCTGGCGCGGGACCTGTGTCGGGAGTTGACCACCCACCCGGACCCGCAAATCCGCCAGCAAAGTCAACAGGTTTTGTATATTCTGGAGGCGCCCCGGTTGCGTCGCCGCCCCGAATGGTTGAACCAAATCCCTTTGCTAACGGAGGACATTACGCCCCCTTGGCGGGTGGGTACCCCTAGGAAACCGCAGCCGGTGCCGCAGGAGGATGTATCGCCGCCCGGTCCAGTGGCGCAGAGTAATGGCTTTGTCCCCCTGGTCCTGGGGGCCTTACTCTTGCTGCTGGTGTGGTGGGGCTGGATAGCCTAGATGCCGGGCACGTTGTATGGGGTGGGCTGCGGCCCCGGCGATCCAGAACAAATTACGCTACAGGCCTGGAAATTGTTGCAGCGGGTACCGGTGGTGGCGTTCCCTCGGGGACCTTCGGGGTCTCCTGGTGTGGCGGCCCAGATCATCCAACCCTGGTTGCCTCCCACGACCCAGGTGCTGCCGGTGGAACTGGCCTTTAGTTATGACGCACGCTTGACCGACCAGTGCTGGCAACGGGCGATCGCCCAACTATTGGTGCCATTGCAACAGGGATTGGACGTGGCGTTTGTGTGCGAGGGTGATAGTACTTTCTACAGCACGTTCGGCATGCTGACCCGCTATTTGCCCCCGGAGATTCCCCGGCAGTGGCTGCCTGGCGTGTGTTCCCCCTGTGCGGCGGCGGCGGCGGTGGGGTTGCCCCTGGTCCAGCAGCAGGAACGGCTCTTGGTGCTCCCGGCCCTGTATCACCTGGAGCAATTGGCCCAGGCCTGTGACCAGGCGGAGGTGGTGGTGCTGTTGAAAATGGCCCGCCTCTACCGTCCGATTTGGCAATGGCTCCAGGCGCGGGGGTTGTTGCACCGCAGCTACGTGGTGGAGTGGGTTGGCTGGCCCCAGCAGCGTATCTACCGGGATTTGACCCCCTATCCCGACTTGGCGCTTGCCTACTTCTCCCTCATGGTGATTCGGGTGTCAGGCTGAAGGAATGGCCGCAGTTGCAAGTGCGCTGGGCCTGGGGATTTTGGAAGCGGAAACTACCCCCCACTAGGTCTTCCGTGTAGTCCAGGGCTAGACCCGTCAGCAGGGGTTGCTGGTCCCGCCGTATCACCACCGTGATCCCGCTGATTTCCGCCAGTAGGTCCTCATCTCCGAGCGGATGGTCCAGGGGTTCCAGGGCCAGGTCGTAGGCATAACCGGCACACCCCCCCGGCAGCACGCCCACCCGTAAGCGGGTACCCAGTTGGCCGGTGCGCAGTTGCCACTGGTGAATGGCGCCGATGGCCGCCGGGGTTAAGCGTAGGTCCAGGGTCATGTCATGCCCCAGTTGTTATAGCTATCCGTTCCACAGCCAACGGCGGGGTCCAGGTGTCGTCCTGCCACTGGGCGTTGGCCCCCAACAGCACCTCCCCCCGTAAAATATCGTACACATTCCCGGCGATCATCGTGTCTTTGACGCGGCCCTGCACCACCCCCCCTTGCACCCAATAGCCCAAATCCACATTGACGGAAAAATCCCCTGAGATGTCGGCTCCGCCCCCCAGCACCTGGTCCACCAAAAGTCCCGTATCCAGTTGCTGCAACAGTTCGGCGTCGCTGAGGGTTCCCGGTTGCACGCACCAGTTGACCAGGGAGGGAAAAGGGGCGCGGGTCAAACCGGGACGCAAGCCGTTGCCGGTGCTGGGTTCGCCCCAGTGGGCCGCCGTGTACTGGTCGGTGTAGAAACCGGTCAACACCCCCTGATCAATGAGCGTCAAGGGTTGGGTTAGCACCCCTTCATCGTCGAAAGGACAACCGTGCAGGGGAATACGGGGGTCCTGGCGGCAGGTGAGACAGGAATGCACCACCTGTTGCCCCCGTTTACCGGCCCAGGGGGAGGCTCCCTCCAGGACCTGTCGTCCGTTGAGGGCCGCCTGCACCGGTTCCCAGAGCAAATCCGCCGCCTTAGGGGTGAGCAACACCGGCCAGTTTCCCCTAGGCAGGGCGACATTACGCTGCGCCCAGGTCAGGGCTTGGTGGAGGCGGTCCACCAGGGGTTGGGGGTCAGCTAGGGTCGCCAGGCGCATCTGTTCGCCCACCGCCAGAAAATCATCCCCCCGCACCCACTCGCACACCAAACCCACTTCGAGGGCATTGGTACGGTAGGTGTAATCCAGCCCTTGGGAATTCACCAGTCGGGTTAGGGATTGCTGCCAGCTCAACCCGCCGCTGCACAGGACCTGGGGAAACCCCTGGCGCACCCCGGCCATCACCGCGTCCCCCCAGGCCATTAAGTCCCCCAAGTCCGGTTCTGGGTGTAGCTCCTGAAACTGGCGTGTGCCGCCTGGGACCAAGCGTGGCGGGTCTGGAGATTGCAAAGCTGCTACAGCCAGGGCCTTTGCCACCAGTTGCGCAGGCGATACCGGGCCGCTAGCAACAGCCACGCCTGGTCGTTCCCCTTGCCAAAGCCACAGCGCCAGAGTTTGGGAGCTGCTACGTTCTACTGATTTCCAGCGGTTGGCCTCCAACTGCACCGGTTGCGAAATGTGGTGCTCTAGGTGGATGTGTACAGCGGTTGCGCCGGCAGCTTGGGCTTGGTCGAGCAGCTCCTTGATCAGGGTATCGGCAGCGTTTATTTCCATTGGCCTAGTCGGTTAAAATGCTGAAGTAAGGGACTTAAGCTGTGTTTACATGCCCAAAAAACCACTATCACTGGACCAATTGGGGATTCAGGAGGGAGACCCCGTCTGGTTCCGCAACGAAAAGGGGGCCAAATTCATTTTTACCGTGAAGTCTCTGTATATCAAGTCCAACGGGCAACCCATGGCCACCTTGAGCTGCCGCAAGGCTTGGGGGGACGAACAGTATGCCCTGCCGGCTCTGTTGTTGGAAAAAGTCCCCCAAGAGGTGCTCGATAAAATCGCCCAAGCCCGGGAAGCCCGCAAAGCAGCGGAAGCGGAACAGGCCCAGCGGACGGAACGCCAGCGCCCCCGTTGGGATCGTCCCGGTCGTCCTGAGGGGGAGAAGGAACGCCCTGCCCGTCCCCGCAAGTTCAACTTTGACCGGCGCTAGGCAACCAAATTTCCATCCGGGTTCCCGGTGGACTGACCAGCACCACCCGTCCCCCCATTTGGGTCACCAATTCCTTGACCACCGCTAGCCCCAAACCGTTGCCGGGGGTGGTCTGGGCCAGGGCTTTGCCCCGGTAATGCCGTTCAAACACCCGCTCCTGTTCCTCCGGCGGAATCCCCGGCCCGTTGTCGGCCACCCAAATCACCACCCGGTCCCCCACGGCCTCGGCCCCCACTTCGATGCGTCCCCCGGCGGGGGTGTATTTCAAGCTGTTGTCCAGCAGGTTGCTAATCACTTCCCGCAGGGCATGGGCATCAGCACGAACGGTCAAATCCGGGGCGATGGGTTGGGTCACCAGGGTTAAATCTCGCTCCTGAGCCGTACAGGCGGCCGCCGTGATGAGGGGCTGTAAAACCGACCGGACCTGGACGGGTTCCAGGGTCAAAGCGGGTAAGAGCAAGGGGGTCGCCTGGCCAGGCAACAAGGGCGGGGAGGGGGTGGGTTCCAGGCGCAGCAACAGTTCCTCAATCCGTTCCGTCTGGGCGAGAATGCCGGCGACCACCTCCTGGTCCTTGGGGTTGGTCAAACGCTTGCCTAGGAGCTTGGCAAAGGTTTTCAGAGCGCTCAGGGGACTGCGCAACTGGTGCAACACCGTCGCCAGGAGTTCTCGGGTTTGGGTTTGTTCCTGGGCAAGGGCTTGACCGTGCTGCTGCCACCGTTGCCGTTGTTGCTCCAAGTGCCAGGCGGCGGCCAAGGCCTGGGCGGCCCGTTGCAGTTGTTCCTGTTCCCAAGGATGCCAACCCATGCCCGGGCGCAACAGCACCAGCAACCCCAGCAGCATTTCCCCCTGGATCAGGGGCAGGACTAGTTGCTCGGGTCGGTTGGTGTGCAACTGGGGACTATCCGGCAAAGCCGTCTGGGTTTGGGGGTAAGTGGCGACGGGCCAAAAGGACCATGCATCCCCGGGTTGCCGGACATAGACTGTGCAGCGGGTCAACTGAAAGACGCGTCCTAGCAGTTCCAGTTGCGCTTGACACAGGGTGACAAATTCGGGACTGACTTCAGCGGTCATGGCGGGCTGACCTTGCCGCTCTGGCCAGGGATTGACTATATTTAACCTTAATACTCCCTCCAGGGTAGTTGCTGTTGGCAGGAGCACGTCTTTACGGAGATTTACGGGGTCTCAAGCCCGCCCAGTTGCGTCAGTTACAGCGGTTATACCGGGTGCGCCTGCCCCAGAATGTTTTGATTACTCCCGAGTTTGCTCAACGCTTGTGGCAGGTAACCCTGTTGATCGAATCCCCCTTGTGCGTCTATGTCAACCGGCGGGGGCAGGTGTTGCGGGTAGCCGTCGGGACGCCGGAGACGACCCGGGTGCCGTTGTATGAATTGCCGCGTTACGGGTCCGGGCGTTTATCCGGGTGGCGCTGTTTGAGTACCCGTTGGTCCCCCGACGTCCCCAGCACCGCCGATTTGACCACCCTGATGGAACAGCGGTGGGATGCCCTAGTATCCCTGCATGACCGTTTTGCCTATTGGGCCTACCCGGGACCTGGCACTTGGGTGCTGACCGGACCCGTGACCATAACAGCCCTGGCGCAGGAAAACTGGTTGGCCCACTTGCAGGAGACCGAACAAGCCCGCCAGCAGGCCGAATCAGCTACCCCACTGGAAACAGATGCCCAGCGGGTGATTCTGGTGGGAGTGCGACCGGCAGGTATGACCAACTGGGCGTTCCAGGCGGGGTTGCAGGAAATGCAGCATCTGATTACCAGCGCCGGTGCGACGGTGGCAGCGACGATTGTGCAGGGGCGACCGGAACTGGGGGCGGGCAAAATCCAGGAGGTGCGGCGGGCCGGGCGTTTGCACGGGGTGAATGTGGTGGTTTTTAACGGAGATTTATCCCCGGCCCAGGTGCGTAACCTAGAACAGGCCCTAGAAATGCGGGTGGTGGACCGCACCGAGTTAATCCTGGATATCTTTGCCCAGCGGGCGCGCTCCCAGGCGGGGAAGTTGCAGGTGGAGTTGGCCCAATTGCAGTACCGGCTCACCCGTTTGACCGGTCAAGGACAGGCCCTGTCGCGCTTGGGGGGCGGCATTGGGACGCGAGGACCGGGGGAAACGCGCCTGGAAACCGAACGGCGTACCATTCAGCGGCGGATTGCCCATCTTAAAAAGCAGGTGGAACAGTTGCGCCAGCACCGGGGGCGGTTACGCCAGCAGCGGCTACGGCAACAAGTGCCGACCATTGCCCTGGTGGGTTATACCAACGCCGGAAAATCCACCCTGTTCAATGCCCTGACCCGCGCCGATGTTTATGCATCCGACCAGTTGTTTGCCACCTTGGACCCCACCAGTCGGCGGATTGTGCTTGCGGACTGCCCCCAGCCGATAGTTCTGACCGACACGGTGGGATTTATCGAAAATCTGCCCCCTACCCTATGGGATGCCTTTCAGGCAACGCTGGAGGAACTCACCGAAGCCGATTTGCTGTTGCACGTGGTGGATTTGTCCCATCCCGATTGGCCAGCCCAAATTCACGCGGTTGAAGCCTGTCTGGAGCGGATGACCCCTGTCCCTCCCCCGGCGTGGATTGTGTTCAACAAGATTGACCAGGTTGATAGTGAAACCATCCTAGAGGCCCGCCGGCACTATCCCCATGCGTTGTACGTAGCGGCCCGGGAACGGATTGGTTTAGATACTCTGCGCCGAGCATTGGTGGGCTGGCTGCATCACGCCATGGCCAGTTAACCTAGGAAGGGGTGGTTATCGGGGAAATTCCAGCGTGACTTCTCTTGGGCAAACCTGGCAAGTATCTGCGTTGGTGCGTTATCCCCTGTACGGGCTGTACATAGCCCTGTTGGCGCCCTTACCCTTGCTGGCACACATGCAGGGGCAACCCTTGGTTGCTGGTGCTTTGGGCATCGCTTTGCCGGTTGGCTGGATCCTGTTGCATGGGTTGTTAAGCCAGCAAGTCCAGGCCGACCCCGAAGGACTACAGGTCACCTATCCGGCATGGGTTCCCTCCTGGCTGGCCGCCGGTTGGCAGGTTCAGTGGCGGGATATTCAGTGTATCCAGACGCGACCCACCGGTCAGGGCGGCCGGGTGCACTACTTGGTTACCCATAGCGGCCAAGCCTACTTGATCCCCATGCGCATTGCCGGTTTTGGGCGTTTGCTGGATACGATTACCCATTACACCGGCCTGCCCACCACCCACATCAAACCCCTGGCGCAACCTTGGATGTACGCGGCTATCGGGTTATGCGTGCTGATCCTGTTACCCTTAGATGCTTGGTTTATCCTGCAAAGTTTGTAAACTGGGAGTCAGGCCGTAGTAGCTCAGGGGATAGAGCAACCGCCTTCTAAGCGGTCGGTCATAGGTTCAAATCCTATCTACGGCGTGGGCTGACCCTAGCCCCCAGACCCAATTGCCAATTGCATAGTGCCAGAGTGCGCAGATAGGATATGCTTTCACCCCCTGCCTGGTGCCCCGCTAGCCGCAATGGGGGTGGCGATGAACTCCTGCTTTGGACGTTTCCACTCTAAGATTGGGAATAACTCTAGGAGCAGTTCGGTCAGGTACATGGCAACTGGTGCCCATCTCACCATTAACCCCTTAACCCTGGCCCAAGGTATTGCCTTCCTTAGCGCAACAGACCCAATACTAGCCCGTGTCTATGACCAGGTAAAAATGCCGCCCCTGTGGTTACGACCGCCGGGCTTGGCCACATTGGTGCAAATCATCCTGGAACAGCAAGTGTCCTTGTCTTCTGCCCAAGCCATCTTCAACCGTTTGCAAAAGATTTGCCAACCTTTTTGTGCGGAACAATTGCTCACCCTCACCCCCGAACAATGGCGTCTGTGTGGTGTCAGCCGGCCTAAACAGACCTACATTCGACACTTGGCCACGGCCATTAGCCATCGTCAGTTAGACCTAGATAGTTTGAGTAGCCTGGATGACCAACAGGTTTCCGAACAACTTACCCAGATTCGGGGTATTGGCGTCTGGACGGCCAACCTTTACCTCCTCATGGCCCTAGGTCGTCCCGACGTCTGGCCCACCGGTGATTTAGCCCTAGAATCAACCGTTAAAAAGCTCTATCAATTACCAGAACGATTACCCGCCCGCACCTGGACAGACCTGACCGCCCCTTGGCGACCCTGGCGTGCCGTTGCCGCCCGTTTACTATGGCAATACTATCGCCAAGTCCTGCGCTAATTGGTGCTTTTCCAGCGCCAGACCAACAGCCCTAGTACTGCTGTAAACAACACCACCGCCGCCGCCGCTGCATAGCCCAAATCAAATTGATTAAATGCCTGGTCATAAATGTAATAAACTAAGATATTGGTACGATTGAGCGGCCCCCCGCCCGTCAACACATAAACCGGTTCAAAATTGCGTAAGGTGAAAAGGGTGGTCGTCACCGTCACCAAAACCAAAATGGGGCGTAGGTTAGGTAAGGTGATATACCAAAAACGCTGCCAGGCGCGAGCGCCGTCTAACAGAGCAGCCTCATACTGGGTGGGAGGAATCATTTGCAAACCAGCCAGAAAAACCACCAAGTTAAATCCCAATTGGTGCCAAACACTGACGGTTATCAAGGCCAACATAGCACTCCCAGGTTCACTTAGCCAAGAGATATTGAGGTGTAATAACTGGTTCAACGGCCCATCAGTTTGAAACAGCCAACGAAAGGCTAACCCGGCCGCTACCAAGGAAATTACCGAAGGCAAAAAATAAAGTAATCGCCACAATTCTCGTCCCGGTAAAACCTGGCTCAACAATACTGCTAGTAACAGCGGTAAAATAACAGCCGGAATAACGGTTCCCACCGTGTAGATGAGGGTATTGACCAAAACTTGACCAAAATCAGGGTCGCTGAGCAAACGGGCATAATTAGCCAAACCCACCCAATAGCTGCCCCTGCGGGTCAAGGTTCCCTGGGTAAAACTCAACCCCAGCAGAAACAGCATCGGCCAGAAGGTAAACAATCCCAAGATGATCAATGCCGGCGCTAATAACAACCATGGCAGAAGTGGTGAACGAATCATCCCCGGTTAATCTTGTCGAAGTTCTAATGCTAAAATACCATCTGACGGTTCCCCATGGACTTCCCCATGGATGATTTCCTTTTATCAGGTCTCAACCCGGCACAACGGCAAGCTGTACAACATTTCTGCGGGCCGCTGCTGGTGGTCGCCGGCGCTGGTTCCGGCAAAACTCGCACCTTGACCTACCGTATTGCCTACCTAGTGGAGCACTATCGTGTGGACCCGGAAAACATCCTGGCTGTGACCTTTACCAACAAGGCCGCCCGGGAAATAAAAACTCGGGTTGAAGAGTTATTAGCTCGCCATTTGGCCCGGCAATCGGGTGATGATTTTGGACGATTACCTATTGCCGAACAAAACCGGTATCGCTCCCAGGTCTATCAACGATTCACCCGCCATCTGTGGATGGGAACGTTTCACAGTTTATGCGCTCGCATCTTACGATATGACATAGAGAAATACCAGGACGAACAGGGGCGCAAGTGGACTAAAAACTTCACCATCCTGGATGAAAATGATGCGCAAACTTTAATCAAAAAAATTGTGGTGGATGAGATGAATCTGGATGAGCGGCGGTTTGAACCCCGGCAAGTGCGCTACACCATTAGTCGCATCAAAAATGCAGGCAAATCCCCTAGTCAATACGAACGAGAGGAACCGAATTACCGAGGGCGGGTCATCGCCGAAGTCTATAGTCGTTACCAGCAGGAACTGGCGAAAAACAATAGCTTGGACTTCGATGATTTGCTGTTGGTACCGGTGCGTCTATTCCGGCAAAACGAGCAAGTATTGGCCTACTGGCACCAAAAATTTCGCCATATCGCCGTTGATGAGTATCAGGATACCAACCACACCCAATATGAACTTATTCGCCTCCTGGTGACCCAAGGCGCCGATATTCAAGATGTGGTGTGGGAGAATCGCTCGATTTTTGTGGTCGGGGATGCGGATCAATCCATTTATCGTTTCCGGGGCGCCGATTTTACCATTCTCCTGAATTTCCAAAAGGATTTTGGCGACCGCCTACCGGACGATGACACCCGCACCATGGTGAAGTTAGAGGAAAACTATCGTTCGGTGGCCAACATATTAGAGGCAGCCAACCATCTGATCCAACATAACCAAGAACGGATTGACAAAATTCTCCGCCCTACCCGAGAAGCGGGGCATAAAATTTACACCTTCGAGGCGACCGATGAGCGGGACGAGGCGGACTATATCCTGCGGCAATTGCGGCTTTTACGCCAACAGCACCCGGAGTACACCTGGCAGAGTTTCGCCATTTTATATCGCACCAATGCCCAGTCCCGGGTTTTGGAGGAGGTGTTGGTACAAGGCAATGTCCCCTACCGGGTTGTTGGGGGTGTGCGTTTCTATGACCGCAAAGAAATCAAGGACGCTCTGGCCTATTTACGCCTGCTCATTAACCCTGCCGATAACCTGAGTTTCCTCCGGGTTATCAATACGCCAAAACGGGGTTTGGGCAAGGCCACCGTGGACCAAATTGTCCAATTGGCAGCCGACCACGATGTCTCCCTTTGGCAGATCATTACCGATGAGAGTTACCTGGCGAATTTCAAAGGGAAGACCCTCAAAGCGCTCCAGGAATTTGTGCAACTGATTGAGCGATGGCAGCAGGAATTGGAGCAAAAAACGGCACCGGAAATTATCCAGGGAATCCTCACGGAGTCTGGTTACCGACGGGAACTGGAGCTGGCGGGCACGGATGAGGCCCTAGAGCGGTTGCAAAACCTGCAGGAGCTGGTGAATGCGGCCATCCAGTATGGGGAAGAACAGGAGGACCCCTCCCTGGCGGGATTTTTGGCCAATGCCTCCCTAGCGTCGGACGTGGATGACCTGCAGGAGGGGGTGGACCGGGTGACGCTGATGACCCTACACGCCTCTAAGGGGTTGGAGTTTCCGGTGGTGTTTTTGGTGGGGCTAGAACAGGGATTGTTCCCCAACTTCCGCGCCCTCCACGACCCGGCAGCCCTGGAGGAGGAACGGCGTTTGTGTTACGTCGGCATGACCCGGGCCAAGGAGCGGCTGTTTCTCACCCATGCCACCTCCCGGCGTCTGTACGGCAGCCAGCGGGAACCGGCCATTGCTTCGATGTTTTTGCAGGAATTGCCCCCCCATGTGGTGGAAATTGACCGGGGACGGTACTGGCTACCCCCAAAAAATCCCTCGCCGGGTCGCAAGGGCCATCGCTGGCGGGTGGGGGATCGTTGCCGGCATCACCAGTTCGGCATCGGCCAGGTCACCCATATCTTCGGTCAGGAACCCCGCATCCATCTGGGTATCCGCTTTGAGCGTCACCCGCACCCCAAAATGATTGACCCCCGCCTGGTGGACTTGATCCCCTTGGATGATTAAACCGCCGCCGGCAAGGGGCTGTGCTGGGAACGGATGTACTGATACATGGCCCGCATCTTCAGCCCCACCAGCACCTGGAACAGGCCGGTACCGTTGTTAGAGCCGGGATACTCTGGGTGCTTGCGCAACAGTTCGGTCAGTTCCCCGTAGTGCTGGGTGGAGGTGTTGCTCAGGTGCTGCTCGATGTAAATAATCTCCTCCAACTTATCAAATTGGCCGTCAATTTCCAGCACCGAAACTGGATGGCCGTAGTACTCTTCGGGGCCGTAGTACAGGCGAATGCCCGGATAGGAGCAGGTCAATTTCCGGCCACAGGGAATCCAGGTGATGGTGGAGCCTTCGTCGAACAAATAAACGGGCGTAAAGCCGGGACGACCCTCTTTTTGGATCATCCGCACCCGCAGAATCTTGCGCTCGGTGTCGTTGGGAATCAATTGGGTCGGCAGGATTTGAATCACTACATCGGCGTACTGTTTTTGCGGGTCAATGTAGGCCATGAAATCGGGGCGGCGGGCTTCAATGGAGCGAATCACATCCTCATAGGTGTGGCCCCGCTCGGCCATGTCTCGCTGGATTTTCCAGGCGATCTTTACCGCGTCGTCCAGGTCTAAATAAACGCCAAAATCCACCAGATTGCGCACCCGCTCGTCGTAGAAAGGATGCAGGCCCTCGATCACCACAATGGGACGGGGATAAACCGTTTCCGGTGGGTCAATGGTGCCGGTTTCGTGGTTGTAGATGGGCTTTTCGATGGGCTTGCCCTCCTTGAGGGCCTTGATCTGCTCGTACATCAGGTCAAAATTATTAGCTTTGGGGTTCAGGGCCGTCACCCCGGCGATCTTGCGCTGCTTACGGTCCAGGCTGTGGTAGTCGTCCAGGCAGATGACCGTCATCAGGTCGGCCCCGAACAAATCCGTCAGACGCCGTAAAAAAGTGGACTTACCGCAGCCGGAATCCCCCGCGACTCCAATGACAACGATCGGCTCGACACGATTGGACATAATTTGTCGTCAAAATTACTGATGCGACGATTGTAACAGAAGCGGTAACGGCTCACAACACCGAATTTCCCTACGGGGATCAAGGCTTCCACCCCTGGTGGGTCACCGTTAGCGGCCTGGAGTGCTATGATTTATAGGTAGGGTCTCCGTGCTTGGTGCAGGGCAAATGCCGAAGGGGTGGCAAAAAGCTGGTCTCTGGTATCTGGAAACCCAGTTGGAGAAGCGGCGAGAATCCAACCCTGGTCTGTTTTGGCATGACCGTTGTGAAGCGCCTAGTCCCCGGTAACCTTCCCCGTGGAAGGTAATGCCGTTGTCATCACGCTGCTTATCACAAACTTTGGACTTTGGGACTAGGAGGTCGAAAGATGGAACGTCGTCAGCTTTTGCAAAAGACGGTGGAGGCCATTGACATCAAGCAATTTGATGTGGTGGGCCTGGTGGAGGCGATGGCGGGCATGGCGTTTCAGGCGCGCAACCTGGGACGGGCGGCCCATATCTACGACCAGATGATCCAAGACCCGGAATGCACGATTATCCTGTGTCTGGCGGGGTCGCTGTTTAGCGCCGGACTCAAGCAGGTGGTGGTGGATTTGATTACCCACCACATGGTGGATGTGATCGTGTCCACGGGGGCCAACATTGTGGACCAGGATTTCTTTGAGGCGCTGGGGTTCCGGCACTATGTGGGCGACCCGCGGGCGGATGATGAACTGCTGCGCCAGCACCAGATTGACCGCATCTATGACACCTACATTGATGAGCGGGAGTTGCGGGTGTGTGACCATGTGATCGCTGAGATTGCTGATGGGTTGGCGCCGCGCCCCTACTCATCCCGGGAGTTTATCGAGCAGATGGGGGTCTATTTGGAGCAGCGGGGGGTTACGGAACCGTCGGTGGTGCTGGCGGCCTACCGTCACCAGGTGCCCATTTTTGTGCCGGCCTTTAGCGACTGTTCGGCGGGGTTTGGCCTGGTCTATCACCAGTGGTATTCGCCGGACCGGCATGTGACGATTGATTCGGTGCGGGATTTCCGGGAACTGACCCAGTGCAAGCTGGCTAGCCCGGCGACGGGGTTGGTGATGATCGGGGGCGGTGTGCCCAAAAACTTTGCCCAGGATACGGTGGTGGCGGCGGAACTGCTGGGGTTCGAGACGACGATGCACCGCTATGCCATCCAAATCACGGTGGCGGATGAGCGGGATGGGGCGCTGTCGGGTTCCACCCTGCAGGAGGCCCACTCCTGGGGTAAGGTGGACAGGAGCACGGAACAGATGGTCTTTGCCGAAGCGACCCTGGCGTTTCCCTTGCTGGCGGGTTATGTGTATGGCAAGGGCCACTGGCGCCACCGGCAACCTCGTAAACTGGCGCAACTGTTCCAGCGGCAATTGGCGGTAGTCTAGGGCCTAAATCCAACTGGGCAGCCAAAAACGCCAACGCCAGGTGGTGGGGGTCAAGGGCCACCCCAGGTACACGGGTAACCAAAACACCAGGGCCAGGGTGGGTAACGCTAGCAAAGTGGCGGCCAGCCGTCGGTACCCCTGTTGCCAAAGGGTGACCAGCCCCCACGCCAACACCACACACCCAAACCCCAGGGCCGGCAGGTAGTGGTAGATGAACAGGCAACGCGGCACCAAGGCCCAGGGCAGCCAGTGGAGCAGGTAGTTCCCCAGGGCAAATTGCAACGGCCAAGGGGGATTTCGGTGCCGGAGTTGGGGTAAGTACACCAGGACCGCCCCCAGCACCAACCACCACAGCAAGGGATTGCCCATGGCCTGGACGTGGGTAATCAGTCCCTGCTCACTCCGGTAGTAGTAGCTTACAGGGCGCAGCAGCAGGGGCCAGGACCACCAAGCAGAACAGTAGGGATGCACCTCGGGACCGGAGCCGATGCGGGTGTGGGCGCGCACCATCTCCCGATGCAGGGTGAGCACATCCTGTTGGGGGTTCTGCTGCAGGTGGGGCCACCAGGTGAGCCAGTAGGTTCCCAAGGGCAGGAGCACCAGGCCCAGCAGGAGCGCTCCCCAACGCCAGCGCAGTTTGCCGGCGGCCAGCAGACCCCCGAACCAATAGGCTAGGCCATTCCATTTCACAGCAGCACTGGCGCCCAGCAACACCCCTGCCCACACCTGTCGACGCAACACCAGCCATTGCCCCAGCAGTCCCAACGCCATTAGGTGCACGTTGATTAGGGCGTAGCGGGACTCCACCAGCAACAGGCCGTCGGTGGCCACCAGATAACCGGCAACCAGGGCCAGCCAGCGGTGGCGGCTCAATTCGTAGGTGAGTAATCCCACCAGTAGGGGCAGCGCGGACCCCACCAAAGCGTTCACCCAGCGATAGCTCCAGGGATGGAAGCCCCCGGCAACCCACATCCCCAGGGCAATGAAGTACTTGCCCAAGGGCGGGTGACCGTCGAAAAAAGGGACGTTGTGCAGGTAGTTGTAGGCAAACTTAGCGAAATAGACCTCGTCAAACACCAGTTCGTGCAAGCGGTCCAGGTCGGCAAAGCGCAACCCCAAACTGACGCCCCACAGTCCCCCCCACAGCGCCCAGTACCCCCAGCGCTTAAGCATGCTCCGGCTTGAGCAGCGGAAAGGGAATCACCTCGCGAATACTGGCTGCATCCGTCACCAACATCACCCAGCGGTCAATCCCCAAACCCATCCCCCCCGTCGGCGGCATCCCGTACTCCAGGGCGGTCAAAAAGTCCTCATCCATCCCGTGGGCCTCCGCCTCCCCGGCAGCTTTGCGGGCCGCCTGTTGCTCAAACCGCTCCCGCTGGTCAACAGGGTCGGTCAGTTCGGAAAAACTGTTGGCCAATTCCCGCCCGGCAATAAATAGTTCGAAGCGCTCCACCAATCCCGATTGGGTGCGGTGTTTTTTCGCCAGGGGAGAAATCTCCACCGGAAAGTCCAGCACAAACGTAGGCTGCACCAAGTCCGCTTCACAGAATTCCTCAAACAGGGCATTGAGCAAGCGTCCTAGGCTGTCGTAGTCCTGGGCGTTGGTCAGGCCACACTTTTCGGCCATCTGCTGCCCCCGGGCCAGGGTATCAAACCCGTAGAAGTCCCACCCCGTTTTTTCCCGCACCAGGTCCACCATGGTCACTTGGCGCCAGGGGGGGGTCAAATCGATCACCTGCCCCTGGTAGGTCACCTGCAGCGTGCCCAGCAACTCCTGGGTGACAGTGGTGATTAAGTCCTGGGTGAGGGCCATCATGTCGGTGTAGTCGGCATAGGCCTGATAGACCTCGATGGAGGTGAATTCTGGGTTGTGGCGGGTGGAGATGCCCTCATTGCGAAAGATACGCCCCAATTCGTATACCCGCTCAAAGCCGCCCACCAGCAGACGCTTCAGGTGCAACTCCGTAGCAATGCGCAGGTAGAGGTCCATGTCCAGGGCGTTGTGGTGGGTGATAAAAGGACGGGCTTCCGCTCCCCCCGCTTGTGGTTGCAGCACCGGCGTCTCCATCTCCAAAAAGCCCCGTTCATCCAGGTACCGGCGCGTCAGTTGCACCAGTTTGGCCCGCCGCCGGAAGATTTCCCGCACCTCAGGGTTGACGATCAAATCCACATAGCGCTGGCGGTAGCGTTTTTCCACATCCGTCAGGCCGTGCCATTTATCCGGCAGGGGCAGCAGAGATTTACAGAGCAACTCATAGCGCTGCACATAGACCGACAGCTCCCCCTTTTCCGTGCGCTTGATAGTTCCTTCGGCCCCCAGGAAATCTCCCACATCCGTCCACTGCTTGAGCTGCTCAAAGGCTGCCTCCCCCATCACCGCCTGGATACGCTGCTTTTCCAAATACAACTGGATCGTGCCCTGTTCATCCTGCAGGGTAAAAAAAGCCAGTTTGCCAAAGACCCGCCGCGCCCTGATCCGCCCCGCCACCCGCACCGTAACGGCCACCTCTGCCCCCGGCGACAGGTCCCGGTAGGTTTCCTGGAGAGCTGCCGACGAATGGGTGCGGTCGTAGCGGTAGGGGTAGGGATTGACACCGACCTGGCGCCATTGGTGGGCTTTTTCCAGGCGTTGCTGGCGCAGTTCCTCCCCGGTGCGCTGGGTCATGACCTACAGCAATCGCTCCAAGCGCCGGCGAATCTCGTCTAACCCATCACCGGCTGGGGTTGCGTCCGGTTGCCAGTCGGTGCGTTCGACGTTCCGTTCCGGGGGCAACAGCAAGGTTCCCGCCGGTACCAGTTGGTAATGAAACCCGTTTTCCTGGCAAAACTGGCGGATTTCTTCCGGGTCAATGGCCTGCACCGTGGGTACGGGAAAATCCTGGGCCTCCAGATAGTCGGCAAAGCGGGCCGCGTCGTCCTGGTCCTCAAACATCAAGATAGTCTCTTCCCCCCCCACCTTCAGGCTGTGAATGCCCTCGTTGTCGGTCCCCGGATTGTAGATCAGGACGTAAACCCGCATGGCTGCCGTCATTTGCTTCAACAGTTTTTCTATTGTAGACGAAGCTAGGGCTATCGCCAGCCGGCAGATCGGCCAAGAACGATGTTGATACCTAACCCTGCCAAAAAGCCGTCAGGCGGGGGTAAAGTTGGTCAAAGGCCACCACCACGCTGTAATGCCCCGTGCCCTGACAGATATGGGTTGTGGCTTGGGGAAATAGGGCTTGCAGCGCGGCTTGTTCAGCTGGGGTAAAGGTGGTGTCGTTATCGGCGCTCACCAGCAATACCCGGCCAGGGAAGGAAGCCAATTCCTGGGGACCAAAGCGATAGTTCTGGAAAAAGTCGGCCACCACCCGGCAGTGGAGATGGAGAAATTCGGTTTTGCTGGTGCCCTGTAGGACCTCCCGGATGTAGGCCTGCCAGAAATGCCGTTGGGGGACAGCCGCCAGGTGTTTCTCGGCAATGCGCGGATATAACTGCTGGGCGATCTGGGAGGCTGTCAGCCGTTGTAAGTAGCGTTCCGTGGCCCGCGCCCGTTGCACCCGCTCTGGTCCTGGCGCTCCGATGCCCGTGTGGGACAGCACCAAATGCCCCACCAGCTCGGGATACAGCCGCACCAGCGCCAGGGCCACCATCCCCCCTAGGGAATGCCCTAGCAGATGCACCCGCCCTACCTGCTCCTGTTTCAGCATCTGCCGCAAACCTGCCACCAAGTGCTCGATGCGGGTTGCCGGCGGATAGGTGGGGGCTATGACCCGAAACTCCCCCTGCCAGGCCTGTAGATAGCGAAACCACAGGTCGCCCCAATGCACCGTCCCCGGCAAAAACAGGATGGCCTGGGTGCCGGCGCCCCCAACCCAGTAGTGCCAGGTCAACCCCACCGCCTGCACCTGCCGCCGCGCAAACGTCTGCCGCACCTGGGCCAGGGTTTCCGCGAGTTGTCGGTCTGCAGAGGACAGATGCCGGTAGGGTTCGCCAAGGGAAACCGGCCGGAGCTGGGGAACGGTCAACAAGGAGGGCTTAGGGACCTGCTCCTCCTGGACAGGGGGAGTGGGCGCATCCTCCCGGCAGAGGGTCAACATGCCCTCCTGCTCCACCAGCAGACAAAAGCGCCCTTGGGCTTGGTATTGCTCCGCCAGGGCCACCGCCTGTTCCCGTAAATGGGCGGCGAAGACCTGCCCCTTGCGCAACCGGTGGTTCTGAAACGTAAAACAGTCCCCCTGATGATAGAAAATCCCTTGCGCCTCTAGCTCGCTGACGTGGAATACCGGAACAGGGGACAGGGTCATCCATTCGCCGGGGACGCCGGTTGCACTTGCATCTTGACCAATACCACGGTGATGTTGTCGTGGCCGTTGAGTTGATTGGCCAGGTCAATCAATTGCTTGGTGGCCGCCTGTAGGTGAATCAACCCCGCCTGGGGCAACAACAAGGGCTTGATATATTGCTGCCAGTGCGCCTCCACTAGGCCGTTGTCCGATAACCCGTCGGAGCAAAGCAGCAACACCGTGTCTTCCGTAACGGAAAAATACTCCACATCCACCTCTAGGGTTTGTTCGTGGCGGGGACCCAGAGCTTGGGTGAGTTGGTAAGCATCGGGGCGGCTGTAGGCAATCGCCGGGTCCGTCCCCCGCTGAATTTCCCACTGCCCCACCTCGTGGTCTTGGGTGAGCTGCTTTAACCCCTCCGATTGATTGATCCGGTACACCCGGCTGTCGCCCACGTGGGTCACCGCCACCTGGTTGTCCTGCACCAGAACCGCCACCAGGGTTGTCCCCATGCGGCCCTTGCCCCGCCGATATTCCTCCTCATTGCGCAGGTAAATGGCCTGGTTGGCCACCCCCACCCCCGCCTGGATCACCTCTGGCCCCGGCAGTTCCCCCTCCGTCCAATGCTCCAGCAAATAGGTTGCCAGCTTGTGAGTCGCCAACTGGCTGGCTTCATCACCCCCGGCGTGCCCCCCCATGCCGTCGCACAGAATATACAACCCCCTGCCTTGGACCACTTCCCCCTGGGGGCTTAGGCGGCGCTGGATGACCGTGTGGGCATAGAAATAATCCTGGTTATATTCCCGCTGGCAGCCCACGTCCGTCAGACCGGCTACCTCCAGGTTGATCAACCGGGGGGGCGCTTGAGTGGTCAGGCGGTCCATGGGCGGGGCAGTATCCATCGCATCAATCCTGTTGGAGTAAAAACGTCACCTTATCCTCCTTCCCAAGAGCAATCCAGTCCCCGGCTTTTAGGGTGCAACGCTGGCCGACGCGCAACCGTTGGCCATTGACGTAGGTACCGTTGGTGCTGCCCATGTCTTCAATGGCCACCTGGTTGTCCTGGACAATCAAGCGGGCGTGGATGCGCGAGACAATATCGGCGTCGGGAAAACCGGCCACATCAATATCCGGCGGCAGGTGATCGTTGGGTTTACCCACCAGTAGGACGTTCCGATGCTGAGGAATGGGGACAACCGTTCCCGTCCGTACATGCACCAATCGGAGCTGATGGGCTTGTAGAGGGGTTAATGAGTCGGGTTGGGTCGGTTGCGACATACAATCCCTGGCCGCGGGGGCCAACTTGCTTACTATCTCAATCTTAATCCGCCATTTTAACACCTCAACGGGCTTCGTCAGAATACAGGGGTAAAATCACACGGAATCGGATGTGCCCGCGTTCACTGTCGGCGGTGATGGTTCCCCCCAAGTGACCGACCAAGCGTTGCACCAGGGCTAACCCCAAACCCATACCTCCTGGTTGCCAGCGGTCACTGCGGGGAACGCGGTAGAACGGCTCAAAAATGCGCCGGAGTTCTGCCGGGGGAATCTCTACACCGGTATTGGCCACCTCCAGTTGCCAAAAATCCCCCAGTTTACGGGTGCTCAGATGAATCGTGCCGCCGGCGGGCGTGTACTTGATGGCGTTGGTTAGCAGTTCGGCGATGATGCGCTCTAGGCTGAAGGTGTGGACGCTGACCTGGGTCAAGGCCGGGTCTAGGGTGTAGGTCAACCCGAGGTTTTTTTGGTTCGCCTGGAGTTGCAAGGGACGCAGGACCGCCGGTAGCCATTGGTGCAGGTCAACCGTGACCCGGGGTAGGGACGGCTGGGCAGTGTCTAACTGGCGCAACTGGAGCAAATCCTGAATCAACTGGGTCTCCCGCTCGTATTCCCGCTCCAGAATTTCCAGATATTGCAGCAGTTTGGCCGATTTGGCCGACGCCCCTCCCCGGCGCAGGGTTAGCCCCAACATCTTGAGCGCCAGTTTCATGTTGGACAGGGGGGTGCGCAGTTCATGGGAGACGGTACTCAGGAAATCATCCTTGAGCCGGTTTAGCCGTTCCAATTCCACAACCTGGGCCTGGGCCTGTTGATATAAACGGGCTTGACGGATGGCAATGGCGCATTGATTGGCCACGTGGGGGACCAAATCCAGCGATACTTGGGTCTGGGGTCGGGTCAGGGCCACGCCCAACTCCCCCATCACCCCCTGGTCGTCTGTGATAGGGGCAATCAGCATCTGGCCGCCTGGGGTCCAAAACTGGGCATAGACCGGCGGTAGCACCGTGACCGGGGGAGCGTGCCACACCTGGCCCTTGAGTAGGTGGTCGTAGAGTTCCGGGTACTGCCGCAACTCCACCGTCGTCCCCAGGGTGGATAGGGCCGTAGGCCACGTCCCGGCGACATATTCGTAGGTAATGGTGGCTTGTTGTTGGGTTTCGTCGTACAGGGCTGCCCAACAGTAATCCGCGCCCAGGGTTTGGCCAAGGCAATCTAAAGCGGTACGAAAAATTTGCCCCTCGTCCAGGCTGCAGCGCACCTGTTCGGTCACCGCGTACAGCACCTGAGCTACCTGCAACGCCTGCTGCAATTCCCGCGTCCGTTCGGCCACCTGCATCTCTAGAGTGCTGTTGAGACTGCGCAACTGTTGCACCAACTGGGCCCGTTCAATACCGATGCCCAACTGCACCGCCAGGCGTTCCACCAACTGTCGTTCAGCGGCGGTCCAGGTCCGTCCCCGTAGGCCATCGGTGGCCACCAAAACGCCCCACAACCGCTCCCCCTGACTAATGGGTGTCAACAGGGCCGACGCCACGCCCATTGCCCGCCAAGCCTCTGCCCAGGGGGTGGACTGGACCAAGGCCTCCATATCTGCCAAGATTACCGATTCGCCCCGGTACAGGCACGCCAGGGGTTCTGCGGGTAGCAATTGCCACCGTTGGCCCAACAGGGAAGGGCTGCTTGGTGCCACTGCTTCGTGCACGACTTCTACCCAGCCCTCCAGCCCCAGCCGACAGACCCACACCCGTTCCACCTGTAGGCACAGACGAATCTCCGTCACCGCCGTTTGCAAAACGGTAGTCAGCTCCAGGGAGCGATGAATCCGGCTGGCAATTTCCCCCAGCAAATGCTCCCGCCGAACCTGCTCCCGCAGGGAATCCTCCAATTGCCGGTGCCGATTAATTTCCCGAAACGTCACCACCATCCCCTGGGCCGGTGGCGTCAAAGGCGTCAAGGTCGCCGATAGGTAATCCAAGCCATCAGGGCGCACCAGGCGCGTATCCCGGGGCAACCCCGTCGTTACCCCCTGTTGCAACACCTGCTGCATCAACTCCGCCAGTACCCCTTCCTGCTCAGGATGGGACAAACGCAACACTTCCGGCAACGGACGCCCGACCGCCTGTTCGGTCGTCAGACCCGTCAACTGTAAAGCCGCCCGGTTAATAGCTGTGACTTGGCCCTGCCCATCCGTAACGATCACCCCATCGGCAATGCTGTTCAGTACGGTTACCAACCAAGCTTGAGATAGCTGTTCTGGGGAAGACGCCTGGGGGGATGACGTGAACATCGCTGTTCCAGTTTAGAAATTTGATAGATTTATGGTGACGCAGGCCAGAGGCATTAGGCAATTGCTAGGCAGTTGACCAAGTTCCTCCAGCTTCTCCCCCTTCCCATGACCGGGCGGTTGTGACAGTAGTAAAGTCCCTAGAGGGATAAGGCCGCCGATTGACCGGTTAGCGTGCCCCAAGCTTCCCGGGCTGCCGCCTGTTGCGCTGCCTTGGCCGATTCCCCGTGACCTATCCCCACCAGTTGGTTCTGGACATACACCCGCGCCCTAAATCGCTCCGGTGTTCCTGCCAAGATTTCCGTCTGATAAATGGGCAGACTGCGGTAATGGGCCTGGGTCCACTCCTGCAGGGCGTTTTTGTAATTGAAGCGGGCCGGGTCCTGGCGGATGCGTTCGGCTTCCCGTTGCCAGTAGGGATAAAAGCAGGGTTGTAGAGCCGCCAAGGTCCGTTTGCTCAAGTAAATCGCCCCGGCCACCGCCTCCAGAACGTCCGCCAACCACAGCCCCGGCGTTGCCAAACGCTGCCCCACCAGAACCAACGAAGCCAGGCCATAGCTATGGGCCAAACGCTGCAACAACCGGTTACTGACCAGCACCGAGCGCAGGGCCGTGTACTCCCCCACCGACTGCCCCGGATAGTGCTGCCACAGGAAATCCGCCGCCAGTAGCCGCAGCACCCCATCCCCAACAAACTCCAGGGTCTCGTAGTTGCGTTGGGGGTCAAAGCTGCTGTGGGTCAATGCCTGGTCCAGCAACCCCCAATCCATCCCCTGGGGATCCACCCCCAACCGCTGCAATAACTTCGCCAGGGCGTGTTGTCGCTGGGAACCCACAGGCACCATCGGCGCTAGAACGTCCACAACAAGGCCCCCGGCGGGATCAACTCGTTCACCGGGCGGCTGATTTCATCCAGTTCCGCCAGGGTTTCCGGTCGCAAACGCACCTGCAGCGCCGGCAAATTCCCCAACACCTGCTCCCGGTTGCGCACCCCCACAATCGCACACATCCGGGGTTGGTGCAACACCCACGCCAGCGCCAGATTCGCCAGGGAAATGTGATAGGCCTCGGCAATGGGCCGCAACTGAGCCAGAGCCGCCTGCGCCCGTTGGTACAGCTCCCCCTGAAACAGGATATTTTTCGCCCGCACATCGTCCGGGGGAAATTGGTGATTCAGGGTGAATTTACCCGTGAGCAACCCCTGGGCCAAGGGGGAGTAAGCCAGCACCGAAATCCCCTGCGCCACACAGTAGGGCAACAAGTCCTTTTCCACCACCCGCCAAAACAGGGAATAGGGGGGCTGCACACTGTCAATGGGGCCGTACTGTTGGGCCTCCTGCAGTTGGGCTAAAGAAAAATTCGACACCCCAATCGCCCGAATTTTGCCTTCCTCCTTCAGCTTCACCAACGCCCGCATCGTCTCGGCAATGGGCACCACCGGACTGTTCCAGGACCCACTCGGCCAATGAATCTGGTACAGGTCAATCACCTCCACCTGCAACCGCCGCAGGGAGTTTTCGCAGGCCGTGATCACCTGGTCATAGGCCAAATGGTTGGCAAACACCTTGGTAGCAATCACCGCCTGGTCCCGGTAGGGTTTGATGGCCTGACCCACCAATTCCTCGCTGTAGCCATCCCCATAAATTTCCGCCGTATCAATGGTGGTGATCCCCCGTTCCAGGGCCGTTTGGATCGCGGCAATCACTTCCCGGTCGTCAATGCCCACCCAGCCCCGTTTCCCCGCCTGCCAGGTACCGATAATCAGCGGCGTAATTTTCACATCGCTATGGCCCAAGGCCACCTGGGGAACGCTCACGCCGAGACCACCTCCGCCAGGGGAAATTCAATCTTCAAATAGTCATTTTCCATGGTAGCTTTGCGGGGTTGCAGGCCGGCCAACGCCTGGGGCAGGACCATATTGCGCCGGTGGTTGCCGATGCGAATGTTCAACTCATCCCCCGTTTTGGTGAGCTGGATTTGTTCCTTGGGCACACCCGGCAGGTATAGCTCGAGACAATAACCCTGGGGCGTTTCGCTGACCTTAACCGTCTGTTCCCGGTAGTAGATTTGGGTGGGGTCCTCCTGGGGATACAGGGTGTCTTTCAACCGCTCCAGGGCCGCCAGACCGCAGAGTTCCTCGGGATACAGGGGCACCTCCTTAACCGGCAGGGGATGAAAACTGGCCCGGATGTCTTGGCGGTAATGCTCCTGACTGACCAGCCACTTTTGAAAGAAAGGGTCTTGGAGGGTGGGGGGCAACACGCGGTTGATGATCACCAGGTCCGTCGCCACGTTATACAGACTCAAATAGGCATGCGCCCGCAAAGATTCCTTAATCACCATCTTTTCCGGATTGGTCACCAGGCGCACCGACGTCACCGCATTATCCGTCAACACCCGCTCCAACTGCTCGATTTGCTCGTAGAACTCGTAAGGGGCGTCCATCACCGCCTGGTCCGGCAGCGAAAAGCCCATCACCCGCTTAAACAGGGGTTCAAATACCGGAGTGAGCACCTTGGCCATCCCCTGCAGGGGTTTGTAAAAACGACGCATGTACCAGCCGGCTACTTCGGGAATACTCAACAGCCGCAGGGCCGTGCCGGTGGGGGCCGAATCAATGATCAACACATCATAGGTGCTTTCATCGTAGTGGCGTTTAACCCGCACCAGGGCAAAAATTTCATCCATCCCCGGCAGCACCGCCAATTCCTCCGCCTGCACCCCATCTAGGCCCCGCGCCTGCAACACCTCCGTGACATAGCGCTTGACCGCCCCCCAGTTCAGTTCCAACTCCCGCAGGGCATCCAGTTCCGCACCCCACAGATTCGCGCAAATCTCCCGGGGTTCGTGGTCCAAGGGCCGGTCAAAACTATCCGCCAACGAATGAGCCGGGTCCGTACTCAGCACCAGCGTCCGATAGCCCAACTCGGCGCAACGCAACCCCGTCGCCGCCGCCACCGACGTCTTGCCCACACCCCCTTTGCCCGTCATCAACAACAGCCGCATCCTGCCCCCTCAACCCGCATCCCTAGCATAGCGCTTTTAGCAATTAGCCCGGCTTATTGATAGGCGCACTGGTCGAGAATGGCCCGCAGCCGGTCGTAGTCATCCTTGAGCAACAGACTCAGCTTGCGCCCCGCTTGGACCAACCACTGGGTATCCGCCCCGCGAATCTGATAAATGTAGCGCAGGACCGCCCCCACCAGGTTATCCACCGGCGCACCGCTCAGTTGCAGCAGCGTCCGCAAAAAATCCAACTGCTCGCTAAAGGCGATAACCTCCTCCGGCGTGCACTGATACACTGCCTGGTGAATTTGCGGCGGGCGCGGGGGCAGGTAGTGGTAAAAAACCCGGCGGTCCGGTGGCTGAAACCCCACAATCGCCGCCCGAAACTCCGTTTTCAACATGGCAAAAATCTGGGGCTGTTGCTCCCGCAATTCCTCCAGGGACAACCCCAACGCGCGGGTGCGGTGCACCTGGTCCACCGGGCTGGCGCTGACGTGATAGACCACAGCGTAAATCTGGTTTTGGGTTTCGTTATCGGCGGCCCGCACCCAGCACCCAAACGGCGGCATAGCCGGGAAATCCAGCACCGGCGGCTCCAGACACTGGGCGCAGAACTCCGTCGTGCTAGTGGCAATCACTTCTGCCAGGTGGTGGGGATGACGCTGGGGGGGAGACGGCAAACCCATGGCTAGGCAGGGGCGCCCGTAAGTTTCCGCCGCTGGGTAACCCGGGTGTAGGCCTCAATGATGTCCTTTTCCTGCCAGTCCTGGAACTCCTGACACCCGACCCCGCACTCAAATCCCGCGGCCACCTCCCGCACGTCATCCTTGAGCCGCCGCAGGGAATCCAACGTCCCCTCCCAAATCACCTGCCCGTTACGCCGCACCCGCATCAAACAGTTGCGCTGCAACTTGCCCGACAGCACATAGCACCCGGCCACCACCCCCTTGGCCAACCGGAACACCGCCCGCACCTCCGCCTGGCCCAACGGTTGCTCCACCAACTCCGGCTCCAGCAACCCCTCCATGGCCGCCTGGATGTCCTCCAGCAGGTTGTAAATGATGTTGTACTCACGAATGTCCACCCCTGCGGCGTCAGCAGCCTTGCGGGCACCCGGCGCCAACGTGGTATTGAACCCCACGATCACCGCCTTGCTGGCAGCCGCCAAGTCCACATCCGTTTCCGTGATTTCCCCCGGCGCCGCCAACAAAATCCCCAACTGCACTTCCTGTTGCGGCAGTTGCTTCAGAGCGTTGACAATCGCCTCCACCGACCCCTGCACATCCGCCTTGATGATCAAATTCAACTCCTTCAGTTTCCCTTCGTGGGCCTGCTGCGAAAGCGTACCCAAAGTGATCTGCCGCTGGGCCAACTGCCGACTGCGCTCCTGCTGAGCCCGTTCTTCGGCAATGGCGCGGGCCTGTTTCTCATCGGCATACACCTCAAACTCATCCCCAGCGACGGGCACCTCCGTCAGGCCCCACACCTCCACCGCCGACGAAGGGGGGGCCGTTTCCAGCCGCTGTCCCCGGTCATCCACCATCGCCCGTACTTTACCAAACACCGACCCCGCCACCAGGACATCCCCCACCCGCAACGTGCCGTTTTGGACGAGTAAGGTGGCCACCGGTCCCCGCGTCCGGTCCAGATGGGCCTCAATGACAGTTCCCTTGGCGGGCCGGTCCGGATTGGCGTACAAGTCGGACATTTCCGCCACCAGCAGGACCATCTCCAGCAACGTATCCAGGTTTTGGCCCTTGAGGGCGCTCACCGGCACCATGATCGTGTCGCCGCCGTATTCCTCCGCCACCAACCCGTGGTTCATCAACTCCGTTTTCACCCGCTCCGGCTGTGCCCCATCCTTGTCAATTTTGTTGATGGCCACAATGATAGGCACCTTAGCCGCCTGGGCATGGCGAATCGCCTCAATCGTCTGGGGCCGCACCCCATCGTCCGCCGCCACCACCAGAATAGCAATATCCGTTACCTTAGCTCCCCGTGCCCGCATGGCCGTGAAAGCCTCGTGGCCCGGCGTATCCAGGAACACAATGCGTTTAGTGGTGCCCTCGTGGGGAACATCCACGTGGTAGGCCCCGATGTGCTGGGTGATTCCTCCGGCTTCCCCCGCCGCCACCC
This sequence comes from Gloeomargarita sp. SRBZ-1_bins_9, assembly GCA_039794565.1. NCBI lineage: Bacteria > Bacillati > Cyanobacteriota > Cyanophyceae > Gloeomargaritales > Gloeomargaritaceae > Gloeomargarita > Gloeomargarita sp. SRBZ-1_bins_9. The sequence goes on from JAUQVX010000003.1 coordinate 164,612, forward strand.
GGGTTTTGCGAATAGCATCCAGCAGGGTGGTTTTACCGTGGTCCACATGGCCCATGACCGTCACCACCGGTGGCCGCCGTTGCAAGTTTTCTAAGTCAGCCGCCTCCAACATATCCTCCTTGCGGGCGGCAGTGCTGGCCTCCGTCTCCGAGGTAATGACCTCGACCCCTAGTTCTTTACAGACCAATTCGATGGTGGGCAGGTCAAGGGTCTGGGTTACGGTGACCATCTTGCCCTTGAGGAATAGGGTTTTAATGACCTCGGTTGCCGGCACGGCCAACTGTTCCGCCAACTGCTGCACCGTCAAACTACCGGTCACTTCAATGAATTCCGGCTTGGTGGGTTCTGGGGGAGCAGGTTCCGTTGCCCGGGTGGGAGCCGGTTCTGGCCGCCGGGGTCGCTGGGTCCGCTGCTGGGGTTTCACCGTCACCGGGCTACTGGGTTTGGGCTTGGGCGGGCGCATCAGGTAAATGCTGGCGGTGCTGTTGGCCGAGTCCGCACTACTACTGCTACTGGTTTCCAATTCCAACAGGTCCAGTTCGTCATCCTCGTCAAAATCCCGTCCCCGTTGCCGCCGCTTGCCCTTGAGACCTGCCCCCAGCTTGGCCTTTTCCTTCTCCTCATCCATCAGGTCCGCTTCCCGACCCTTGCGCTTCACAGGAGCCTTACTGTCGGTTTTGGCCTTAGGCGGAAACACCACCACCTCCACCGTGCTCGGTTCCGGCTGAGGCTCTCGGCGCACCGGCGCTTCCGGCTTGCGGGGCGCCTCCGGTGGCGTCTTCAGGATAGGGCGTTGGGGTTGGGGTCGCTGGGGAGGGGTTGGCCGAGGCATGTCTCGACCTTCCCGCCGCACCGGGGCTTCGGGTTTAGTGGGCGCAGGAGTGGTTGGTGTTTCGGGCTGCTGCCGGTAGCTGTAACTACGGATTTGTAATTCTTTGCTCTTGGGGGGCGTGGGTTCGGGGGCTTTGGTCGCTGGGGAACGGGGCACGGGACGCGGTGAACTGGGGCGCTGCTGCCGAGCCGCCTGGCGAATCCGGTCCGCATCCTGCTCGCTGATCGTACTGCTACAGGTCTTATAGGGCACCTGTAAACGGTCGCACAGCTCCAGCACCGATTTGTTATCCAAATTCAGCTCTCGCGATAGGTCGTAGATGCGGATACGGTCGTTACTCATGCCCCCGGTGTGAATTCGCGATAATAGACAGCGTTAGGCTTTTGTCTATTGTAAATCCTTGCTGTTCGATGCCGTCGCCCCCTGTGCAGTGGTACCCCGGTCACATGGCGCGGGCAGTGCAGGCCCTACGCACCCACTTACAACGGGTGGATGTGGTGATTGAAGTCCGGGACGCCCGCATTCCCGCCAGCAGCACCCATCCCCTGTTGCAGCAATGGGCCACCAACGGCCTGATTGTGTTAAACCGACGGGATCAAATCCCCCCAGCCATCGGCAAGCAGTGGCAACAGGCCCTCCAGACCCCGGAACGACCGGTCCTGCTCACGGAAGCCCGTCAAGGCCAGGGACTGGGACACCTCCACCAAGCCATAGCCCAAGTGGGAGAACGGGTCAATCAACGGCGCCGACAAAGAGGCATGCTGCCCCGGGCGGTGCGGGTGGCTGTTGTCGGTTGTCCTAATGTAGGCAAATCCGCCCTAATCAACCGGCTACTGGGTCGGCGGGTGGTCGCTAGTGCTGCCAAAGCTGGTGTAACGCGGCAATGCCAATGGGTGCGCATCAGCCCGGATTTAGAACTACTGGATACGCCCGGCATCCTGCCCCCGCGTTTAGACGACCAGCAGGCCGCCCTGCACCTGGCCATCTGCGATGACATCAGCGAGGCCGCCTACGACCCCTATCTGGTGGCCCTGGCGTTTCTGGAACGCCTATGGACCTTGCCCCCTGCAGCGCACCACCCCCCCGATGCCCTACAACGGCGCTACCGCCTCGATCCCCAATCCCACACCCCCGAAGGATACCTCGCCGCCCTGGCCGAACAACACTTTCGCGGCAATCTGCACCGCAGCGCCCAGACCCTACTCCAGGACTTCCGCCAGGGCCACCTGGGCCAAATCGCCCTGGAACTGCCCCCTAAACCAAACAGGCGTTTACATCCCGCAACAGCGCTTCCCGGTCCAGGTTCTGACCGATAAACACCAACTGGTTTTGGGGCGGGATAGGCCGGTCATCCACATCTAAACTGTAGCGTTTGCCGCTCAGTTGAAAGATATAGCGCAACTGACTCCGGTCAAACCACAGAACTCCCTTAGCCCGAAACACATTGGTCGGCAGTTGGTCCGTCAAGAAAAACTGAAACTTCTCCAGGTTAAACGGCCGGTCGCTCGTAAAAGACACCGCCACAAAACCGTCATTTTCCAGGTGATGGGAATGGTGATGATGGGCGTGGTCATGGTCGTGATGGTGATAGGGCTGGGCCAGCAGTTGGTCATGGGGCGCTTCCACCCCCAAAATTAAAGGCAGCGGCACCTTTCCGTAGCTCATGGGCAAAATCCGCGCCCCCGCCTTCATTTCGCTGATGCGCTGGGATAATTCCTGCACCCGTTCCGGAGACACCAGGTCAGTTTTATTCAGCAAAATAATATCCCCATAGGTCAGTTGGCTCAGGGCCGCCTCACTGTTGAATAAATCCGGGGCAAAGGCCGAGGCATCCACCACCGTCAAAATCGAATCCAGGCGCGTCAAATCCCGTAATTCCGTCCCCAAAAACGTCAGAGCGATGGGCAGCGGGTCGGCCACCCCCGTGGTTTCCACCACCAAATAATCCACCTGTTCCTGCCGCTCCAGCACGTTGTACACCGCATCCACCAAGCTGTCGTTGATGGTGCAGCAAATACAACCGTTGCTCAACTCGATCATCCCCTCTTCCACCGCCACCAGCAACTGGCTGTCAATGTTGATGTCGCCAAATTCATTCACCAGCACCGCCACCTTCAAATCCTGCCGGTTCTGCAGGATGTGATTGAGCAACGTCGTCTTGCCGCTCCCCAAAAATCCCGTGATAATCGTCACCGGCAAACCCCGCTTGGGTAAGGTCACCTCCATCCCTTGGCCCATCCGTTCCTACCTATGATAATGATTCTCATTGAGCCTATTCTACACCCTAGCGGTTCGGTTTCACCAGAGTTTCCCCTTGCAACAGCCGCCGGGCCGCCTCCAGCAGCGTTTCCTCCAGGTAGGGTTTGGTGAAGTAGGCGTTAGCCCCCAATTGAATCGCCATTTGCCGGTGCCGTTCCGCCCCCCGGGATGTCAGCATGGCAATCGGCAGGTCCTTGAGTTTGGGATCCCGGCGCACCTTCGAGAGCAATTCCAGCCCGTCCATCCGGGGCATCTCAATATCGCAGAACATCAAATCGCAGGGCAGGCCGTCCTGCAATTTTTCCCAGGCCTCCAACCCATCCCGTGCCTGTTCCACCCGATACCCCTTGTTGCTGAAGGTCATGGACAACATCTCCCGCACCGTGATCGAATCGTCCACGATCAACACCGTCGGCTCATCGGTGGTTTCCGGCTCGACAATCGTGGGCGCTTGCCACAGGGGCATACTCGGCGGCCGCAACTGCCCCAGGGCCAGGTCCACCAACTCCAACACGTCGGCAATCATCATGATCCGGCCATCCCCCAAAATCGTCGCCCCGGCAATCCCCAGCGGCTTCGGGACCGGCCCGCTCAATTGCTTAATCACCACCTCCTGCTCGCTCAACACCTGGTCCACCTGGAAGGCCACATACCGTCCCAGGCTATGCACCACCACCACCGCCAGGCCCTCCTGCGTACTGGTGCCGTAGATGTTCCCCCGCCCCAACAACCGCCCGTAGTGCAGCAACTCGCTCAACCGCCGCAGGGGGATCCGTTGACCGGCCCACTCCAGCAAGGGCTTGCCGTCCGGCCCTAAGGTGATCATCTCCGGCATCACATCCACCGGCACATCTGCCACCCCGTCCATCGGGAACGCCACCCGCGCATGGCTCACCAGGCAGGGCAACGACTTGGAAATGCTCAACGTCAACGGCAGGCGGATAGTAAACGTGGTCCCCTTACCCACCTCCGAGTCCACCACCACCGTGCCTCGGATTTCCGCCAGGTTCTTGCGCACCACATCCAGGCCCACCCCCCGGCCCGCAAATTCATCCGTCTGGTCCCGGGTGCTAAACCCCGGCATAAACAGCAATTGGTAAACCTCCTGCTTGCTCATAGCCTGGGCCTGCTCCGGCGTGATCAACCCCCGCTCAATCGCCTTGGCCTTCACCCGGTCCGGATTGATCCCCACCCCATCGTCGCTGACCGTGATCACCGTCTGGTTCCCCTGGTGACCCGCCCGAATCACAATCCGGCCCGTGGGGGATTGCCCCGCCGCCCGGCGTTGCTCCGGTGTCCCAATCCCATGGACAATGGCGTTATTCACCAGGTGGGTCATCGGGTCCACCAACTTCTCCAAAATCATCTTGTCGATCAGGGTTTCCCGCCCCTCAATCTCCAACTGCACCTGCTTACCGCATTTGAGGGCCACATTGCGCACCGCCCGCGGCAACCGGTCCGTCACCCGGGAAAACGGCTCCATCCGGGCACTGTTGATCCCCTCCTGCAAACCCGTGGTAATCCGTTGGAAGCTGCGGACCACCTCATCAATGGCCTCCACCATAAAGCCGATGTCCGCCGCCGCCTCCCGCACCCGCAGCACCCGCTCAGCAATTTCCTGGGACAGAATGTGGAAGCCGGTAAACCGGTCCATCTCCAGGGCATCGAACTCCGCACCCGTACTGTGTTGCCCCCCTGCCTCCGAGGCCCCTAGTGTGCGACCAGCCCGCAAGGCTCCCTCCAGTAACGACCGTTCGTACAAATCCTGCATCCGCTGGCTCAAATCATTCAACTGGTGGGCCTGGTGCAACAAATTCTCTAAAAACTGCCGCAACCGGTTCTGGTCCTCGTTCAAGGTGTTGCGGGAAACCACCAACTCCCCGATCAGATTGCTCAGGTTATCGAGCTGACGCACCGGCACCCGCATGGTTTGTTCCATCAAGACCATCGGGCTGGTGGGTTCTTCTGCTAGCGCTGATGCTGGTTCATCAGGGGCCACAGCGCCGAGTTCCTGGGCCATGGTCTCCAGGTCTGGCAGGTCCGAGGGTAACTCGACATCCTCCAGCAAATCCGCCAGGTCTTCGAGCGGAGTCGCTTCCCCTTCCTCCTCTGCCCCCGGTAGGGAAACATCCGCCGCCAGGGCCAATTCCAATTCACCCGTGTCCCCCCAGTCAAAGTCCTCCGCCTCCGTGCCCTCCGGAGTCGTTGCTGCCACCAGGTCATCCAGGTTGGTCAAGGCCTGTTCCAGATCCAGGTCACCCAGTTCCGCCACTGGTTCCGTGGGTTCGCTTTCCGGCTCCCCTTGGGCAAAACTCCCCAGAGCAGCCTCCAGCTCAGCCGTCGTGTTCCCCAACAACCCTGCCTCATCAGTGACCAGTTCCCAGGCCGTGTTGGGTGCTGCCAAATCGGGGATCTCGGCTTCCCCAGCCTCAAGATTGGGTAACCCCAGGGGATCGCCCCCCTCCGCCTGAGTCAACTCACGGGAGACGGTTTCCATTTCCATCACCCAGGCGTCTTCCCTTTCCGGTGCAACGGCTTCTGTTCCCTCCGCCGTCCCATCCCCCAGCTCCTCCCCTTGGGCAGCCAAGGAGGCCATCAAGTCCATTTCCAGGTCCGTGGACGGTGGTGATGCCTCGCCGGTCGCCTCGTTGACATCCCCATCGCCAACGACCAAGCTCTCCCAATCGGCCCATTCCCCTAGCTCACCCAGTTCCCCATCCCCCAACAGGGTAGACACATCTTCCGTCTCCGGTACCTCTTCCGGTGGCGCTGCTGACTCCTCCACTAAAGGCGGCCACTGGGCATCCAGTATGCCGTTGGGGGCCTCCGTTTCCGCCGCCATGGTGAACAGGTCCTCCAAGGCCCCCAAGTCCTCAGCCGTTGAAGGTGGCCCTGCCGGTTCTTCCCCCCCCGTCGCCCCGAATAACTCGGCCAAGGAAGCCAGTTCTTCCGGCGTGTTGGCTGGCGCTTCCGGGACAGCCGCCTGGGGAACCTCCAACTCGGCCAACAATTCTTCCAAATTCAAATCTTCTGCCGTGGCCGCCTCGGCGGGTGCTTCTGGGGCCGGTGCAACGCTCTCCCAGGTGGTCATCACCCCTGCCCCCTGGACGGCAATTTGTAACAGCGCCTCCAACTGGATAAAAGCCGGTTCATTGGCCAAGACCACCTGTTGACCCATCTCGTCCGGCAACTCTCCCGTCTGCTCCACCTGCTGCACCAAGCCCTCCAAGGCCTGCACCCCTTGTCGCAACAGCTGCACAATGGTGGGGTCAAGGGCTATCGGTTCCCGGGATTCCTGATCCCGCAGAATCTTGAAACAATTCTCCAGCCGCAACGCCAACTGCCGTATTCCCTCCAGCTCCAAAATGGCCGCTCCCCCCTTGAGGGAATGGGCCGCCCGGAACCAATCGGCCACCTGTTCCCAGGCCTGGAATGCCGGTTGTTCTCGCTCCAAAACGTCAAGGGCCTCCTGGAGGACGGCCAAATACTCCCGGGCCTCCTGGAGAAAGTAGCCGAGAATTCGTTGGCGCTGTGCAGCATCCATGGCGCAACTCCTAGGTCAGGGGTTCAGTCGTGCCTAAACGGAACCGTTCTACGGAAGCCTGTAGGCCCCGGGAAACTTCCACCAGATTTTGTAGCGACACCGACACCCGTTGGGCCTCCTGGGAGGTCTCCTGGGCGGTGAGTTCCACCGACTGCATCACCTGGGTGACGTTCCGGGACACCTCCGTCTGCCGCACCGTGTCAGCGGTAATGGATTGCACCAGCTCATCAATCTGTTTCGACACCTGGATAATTTCCTCTAGAGCGCGCTTGGCCTGTTCCGCCACCCGGGTCCCCCGGATCACCGCCTGGGTCCCCTCCTCCATGGCTGTCATCACCAGGCCCGTTTCGCTCTGAATTTGCAACACAATCTGCTCAATTTCCTTCGACGCCCGACTGGTCCGGTCAGCCAACTGCCGCACCTCGTCCGCCACAATAGCAAACCCCCGACCCGCTTCCCCCGCCTTGGCCGCCTCAATACTGGCATTGAGAGCCAACAAGTTCGTCCGCTGGGCAATCTGGCCAATGGAGTTCACGATTTTGTTAATCTCCTGGGAGGATTCCGCCAGACGTTTTACTTTGCGGGTGGTTTCTGCCACCGACTCCCGAATGCTCTGAATCCCGGCCACCGTCTGGTCCACCGCCTCCCCACCCCGCAGTGCCGTTTCTGAAGCCTTGCGGGCCACTTCTGCCGCCTCCCGGGCGCTTTCGGCCACCCGCTGGATCGAATCCGTCATCATCTGCACCGAGTTCAACGTACTGGCCAACTCCTGGGCTTGCCGCAGGGCATTGGCCGACAACTCCCGGGCGAAGTATTCACTGTCCATGGCCCCCCGCCCCACCTGCAAGGCCGAGGTCTTCACCTGCTGCACAATCTGACGGATGTTTTGGATGATCAGGTTAAACGAGTCCGCCACCGCCCCTAGGATATCAGCCGTCACCTCCGCCTGGACCGTCAGGTCCCCCCGGGCCGCTCCCTCCACATCATCCAACAACCGGATCACCTGCCGTTGCAAATCTTCCCGGGACCGTTCCACCTCCGCAGCAGTCTCCTGCAACTGCTGGAACCGCTCCTGAACTTGAGCCAGCATTTGGTTAAAGGTCACCGCCGCCTCGGTAAACTCATCCTGGCCCACCACGCTCAAGGCCGACTGAAATTCCCCCCGCCCGATGGCCTCGCAGCTTAAGCGCAACTCTTCGCAAAACTGCCGTACCCGCTGAGTCCTGATGCTGCTGCCCCCACCGCCGAGTATCGCGGCTGCGCCTCCCCCCAAGACCGCTGCCAGCGCCGCACCCAGGGGTTTGTTGGGTACCAAAAAAGCCGCCCCACCCGCCAGAGCCGCCACAACTGCCCCGGTGACCAGGGAGGAAGGCAACCCCGGTGACGACTTGGGCACAGGCGCTGGTGGCGCAGCAGGAGCGGGTGCTGCCGGGGTTGGCGTTGGCCTCAGGCTGGGACGTGTCACGACCGGATCCGTCTGCATCGCCAGGGCATCCGTTGCATCAACCGTCTCCGGCGCCGATGTCGTAACTCCAAAACTAAACAACCCCGGTTGTTCATCGGTGGTCGTCGCGGCGGTGGCTCCTGGGCGGTCCCCCTCCATCAACAGGGTATCCGTGGTATCAAAGGCTGCAGCTTCGTCAACCTCCGTTTGCGGCAAAGGCATCGTTTCTGCCTCCGTCTCGGTCTCTGCCACCGTTAGAGGAGGCTGGGGCCGGGAAAAAATGAGGGTCTGGTCAGGTAGCGGGTGAGAGTCGCTATCGCTACCGGGACTGCCACTAGGCGCATCCACCACTTCCTCCTTCGGCGCATCAAAAACCCACGTCGGGGCATCCGCCGCCGCTGTCCCTTCTAGGTCGCTAACGACAAAAGGATTGGGAATGCTCTCGTCATTGAGGGGATGGGTCACATCCTCAACAGTTGCCGTACCCCCTTGACTGAGATATTGCTCCACATCACGAATCCCATTGCGGGCGTACTCCACCAGTTCCGGGTCGTCCGTCAGGGCCAATACGCGCTGGTAATGCTCCCGGGCCTGGGCATAGTTCTGGGTACACAGGTAAATATGACCCCGCAACAAATGGAGATTGGGCACATTGTCATACTCCCCGAGCAGGGCATCCGTAATCCGCGCCGCCTCGGCATAGTCACCACTGATATAGGCACCGGTTGCCCGTTCATACTCATCGAGGTAATGACTGGTGGCCATGGCCCTGACTCCTCCTACCGGGGGATAAAGCAATGCTCCTGACAACGGGGCGGGGAATGTGCAACACTAGCTAGTGCCCATTTTACTCGGTTAGCTTTTTTTCCTCAATGATGTACCTAGGTGGCTGCCAGCCATAAGCGGGAGTCCACCAGGGTTTTCGGCTGGAGTAAACGCACCACGGCTGCTCCTTCACCCACCACCCATTCCCCCCGGACCAAACGCTGTAAAGGCCCTTCTGCACTCAGGGGGGGACGCAGCAATTGCACATCCAAAAACTCCGCACCGATAACCCGTTCCACCGCCAACCCACAGGTGACACCGCCATCTGCGATCACGATCACCGACAATTCTGGCCGGTTAGGGTTGAGGGGTGGTAGTCCCAAAAATTGGCTCAAATCCCCTACCCAGATGACCTGTCCCCGCCAGTTGTACACCCCCAGGACCACAGGCGGCACGTTGGGCACCGGGCTAATCCGGTCAGGACTGATCCCGACGACCTCCTGCACCCCCATCGCCGGCAGGGCAAACTCCTCCCCCGAGGTCAGAACAAATCGCAGGTGCAATTCCCCCTGGATACCCGTGGCTGGGCCGCCCTTGTCCCTCTCCCAAGGTCCCCCCGTCGTTTCAACCATGGGCCGTTTCCCGGGAAGCTCGCAACAGATGCCGCACGGTGCCAATCAGGTCCTGGGGTTCAAAGGGTTTCACGATATAGGCATCCGCCCCCTGCTTCAATCCCCAGTGTTTATCAAAGGTTTCCCCTTTAGAAGAGCACATCAACACCGGAATCTTGCTGGTCTGGGGATCACTGCGCAGTTGCCGCACCAGTTGGTAGCCGTTCATGCGGGGCATTACGATGTCCATGACCACCAGGTCGGGAATCTTCCCACTTCTGACCATCTCCAGGGCTTCGTCCCCATCCGACGCCTCCAGGACCTGGAAACCTTCCTGCCGCAGCAGGGTCACGATCAATTCGCGCTGGGTCTTTTGGTCTTCCACCACCAAGACGGTTGCCATTGGTGCGTCCCCTGGGCCCTTGCCTGCCCCCATTCTACACGGTTTGAGCCGTTTCTCAACCCTCCTGGGCTACCACATCCACCCAAACGGTCTCCCGCTGGGGCACGACCAGGGGTAACCGCAAGGGCGGGGTCGTTGGCGTCGCTGCTGCCGCTTGGGGCAAGGTATGCACCAGCTCCTCCAGCGGGCGCGGGATCACCATAATGGCGTGTAGTTCCCCGATCCGTTGGGCCGTTTCCATCCCGGCGTCAATGGCCATCGTCACATCCGCCAGTCGCCCCCGGATGATCACCGTACATAGCCCCGCCCCCGTATGGTCATAGCCCACCAGGTGCACATCGGCAGCCTTGAGCATGGCGTCAGCGGCTCCCACCAGAGCCGGAAATCCCCGAGTTTCTAGTAAACCCACCGCTTGACCGTTATCCGGGTCCGGGGTCCCCAGGCGCGCCAGCAGGGCCAGGCTAGGACTAATGGGCAACACCCGCTCCAGGTCCTCCGCCGGTCGGGGCAGGATCAAACTGGAGACGTGCTGGCCAAAGGTTTCCGCCGCCTCGATGCCCGCCTGCACCGCCAAACGTACCGAGGCAATATCCCCCCGCACCACCGCCGTACAATAGCCGCTGCCCGTTTTCTCGTAACCCACCAAATGCACGCCGGCGGACTTGAGCATCATATCGGCGATACCCACCAGCGCCGGCAAACTCTGGGCCGAGACCAACCCCAAGGCCATGCCGTAATAGGGGTGGGGCGGCGCCGGAGTCGCTAGCTGTAGTTGGGTCGTGGTGGTCGCTGGGGCAACCGTCATAGGCCAGAGCCATCACGCTAATCCTACTCTAGCGGCAAAGCCCGAGGATCGTCCCCCGTAGAACCATAAGGATTGGTGTCAAGGGGGATAAACTCCCCTTACCGTCGCCGCCACCAGACCACTGCCGCCGTCACCAACGCTCCCCCCGGCAACCCCACCAGGGCCAGCAAGCTCACCGAAGTAGCTAGGGGCGCAGAAATGTTCAACCGGCGGTTGGTGGGGTCCTTGGGGCGAATGGACAAGGGTTGACTATCCTGCCCCGCCAGCCAGGCCACGCTGTTGAGAAAAATATCCCCGTTGCGCTGTACGTTAAACAGGCCATCGGCGGCAAAATCCGAATCCCCAATCACCACCAGACGTCCTTTGCCCTTGGTCACAGCCACCCCCACCGGCAACGGCCCCTCCCGGTCCTGCTGGGGGTCAAAAAAGGGTTCCTCTTGGGTGTTGCTTTCGGCCCAGACGCCCCGCCCAGTCAGAAACAAGGGCACGCCATTTTTTTCCCCTTCCCCCACCACATCCACCGGTTGGGCAATGGGAAACAAAGCCAGACTCTGGCCGAAATCCTGGGTAATGGGATGGTCGGCATAGCGCGTGGTCACCGCCACCCCCCGTCCCGCCCCCTGAATAATTTCCGTCTGGGAGACGATGATCCGGCCATCGAGTTTCACCCCAGCCCGTTGCAGCAAGGGTCCCAGGCCCCGTTCGTTACGCTCCGGCCCCAAGGGGTCCAGCAGCAGCAACAACCCACCCCCCTGTTGCAGGAAGGTTTCCAGGGCCTTGACCTCCGGGGCCAAAAATGGCTGCTGCGGCCCGGCCACCACCACCACCTTCGTGCCCTGGGGAATCTGGGGGGTTTCCGTCAGGTTGAGGGACTGCACCTCAAAGTTGCGGGCTTGCAAAGCTTGTTGCGCTTGGGAAAAACCCGCCCGTTGTCCTTGCGCCGCCGGCTCTAACGACCGTTCCCCATGCCCTTGGATAAACACCACCTTACCCTGATCGGGTTGGGTCAACCGGAAAATGGCATTGCTCAAATTAGGCTCGTTCAGCTGTTCCCGTAGGCGTTCCCGGCGCTGGCCGCTTTCCAGATACACCTCCCCAAAGCCCTGCACCCCAAATTGTTGGGCCAGGACCGGGTTGCGGCGGGGGTCAACCACCTCATAGGTCAACTTCCCCCGGGACGCCCGCTGGTAGTTCTCCAACAACTGCCGCACCCCTTGGTTAATTTGCTGGTCAAAAATAACCACCCGTACCGGCGCTCCGAGATTTTGCAACAACCGCTGGGATTCCGGTGCCAGGGTAAAGCGCTGGTTGGCGCTCACATCCACCTTCAGGGGATACTGGGCGGCCAAAAAATTCACCAGCCCCAAAATCACCAGCACTGCCAAAGTCCGCAGCAGGACATTGCCCCCCACCTCCAGCGCCCGCCGGTCCCACACAGGCAAACGAAACAGGGCATAGGCCAGCAGGGCAATACCCATCCCCAGCACCACCGCGCCCCAGGGGGGATTGGCCGGTCCCACCAACACCAGCACCACCCCCGCCGTCACCAGGGCCACCCCCAACCACGTCGGCCAATAGTTACGGACAAACTTGACTAGCCCCTGCATCGCCTAGGTCCTCTGGAACCGCAAGCCATCCACCCACTGCACCGTCAAAAACAGCCCCAGTATCACGTAGCTAAGCAACACCACAATACTGGTGCTGCTGATGGACCCCTGGATCAAACTGGTGTAGTTCTGCAGCAGGGAAAGATGCCGCAACGCTGCTGCCAACCACCCTGTTGTCCGGTCCGCCACCGCCTGCAAAATCCACAGCAGCAAAATCAGCCCAAAGGTCCCCACCGCCGCCAGCAGAGTACTCTCCGTGGTCGCGGAAATAAACAACCCCAAAGATAAAATCGCCGCCGCCAGCAACACCAGCGCCCCATGCCCCAGTAGGATTAACCCCAGGGAAAAGGGCGGTTCTGCCTGCAGCAGGGTCAAGCACTCGTAAAACAGAATGGGCAACAGCAACGTCACATAAAACGTCAGCACGCCCGCCAATTTGCCGATGGCCACCATAGTTGTGGTGATGGGAGACGTAGCCAGCAACTCCAAGGTTCCCTGTTGGCGCTCCTGGGCAAACAGATTCATAGAAAGCAGCGGCAGCACAAATAAGGACAGGGACCCCAGTACCCCCAGATAGTTCTCCAAAATGACAGCGGGTACATCCACCGGGGGAGCGGCTAACCCGGCTTGGCCTTGCAAATCCTGAGCAGCCACATTGGCCTGGACCGCATTGAACAGGATGATATAAAACACCCCGGCCACAAACCAGAACACCCCGGCGATCACATAATTCAGGGCCGTGGCAAAATACCCCTGCAGTTCCTTGCGGTAGATGGCAACGAAATTGGCCCAAGCAGTGCGCACGTCCATCCCCCCACTTCCGGCGTCTATCCTACCACAGCTTGCGTGAGCGACTATTCCTCCGTCTCCGGGGTTTCCTCAACCGTGGTCAGTTGCAAAAACACGTCCTCCAGGGTGGCCCGCCGGCGGTGCATCTCATACAGCCGCAGTCCCGCTTGCACCACCAAAGCGGTCAGTTCAGGGCCGATGTCGGTAGGACCCTGGGTGCTCACGGTGATGACGTGGTTATCCCCCTGACTTTGGGTTTGCACACCGGTGATTTCTGGGCGCTGGGACAGGCTGGCCAACAAGGGCTGCACATCGCCACTGACTTGGAGTTCGTATTGGGTACGGTTATCCGAGCGGTTGAGCAACTGGTCAATGGTGTCCACCGCCACCACCTGGCCTTTTTGGATGATCACCACCCGGTCACAGGTCATGCTGACCTCCGGCAGGATGTGGGTGGACAGGACGATGGTGTGGTCCCCTGCCAGACTTTTGATCAAATGGCGCACTTCGATGATTTGTTTGGGGTCCAGGCCCACGGTGGGCTCGTCCAGGATGATCACCGGGGGGTCATGGACGATGGCCTGGGCAATACCGACCCGCTGGCGAAACCCCTTGGATAATTTACGGATGAGCTGGTGTCGTCGTTCGGATAACCCACAGCGCTGGATGGCCCAATCCACCCGTTTGGGGCGGTCGCCGGCGCTGACTCCCTTGATGCGGGCGACAAAGTGCAAAAACCCCTCGACGGTCATGTCCCGGTACAGGGGGGGGGTTTCCGGCAAATAACCGATCCGCCGCCGCACCTCCAGGGAGTCTTCCAGCACGTCGTAGCCGGCAATTTTGGCCGTGCCGCTGGTGGGGGGCATGTAACCGGTGAGCATCCGCATAGTGGTGGTTTTTCCCGCCCCGTTTGGTCCCAAAAAGCCCAGGATTTCCCCCTTTTCCACGCTGAAATTCAGGTCCTGGACCGCCAGGGTAGAACCGTAGCGCTTGGTCAGATGCTCAACCGTAATCATCAGTGCGGTAGCAACGTCTTCAGGGTCTATTATGGCCTGCCCGGGGGCGGATCACCAGAGCCGTTGGCGTCGTTCCCAAACTGGTGCGAGTCGAGTCCTTAAAATTTCTTAAACAAATTGGTCCTCCTACGGCCCTATACACCCTAGACAAGGGGAAAATCGGTCGTTACACTAGGGAAACACAACCATTTTGTAGTTTTTGTCACCGTTCTTGCCTTGTTGACGACCAAGACCCCTGCTACGGCTGCAACGACGGCGCCGACTAATCATGTTGAGACCACCCCCCGCCGGTGTACGGGTGCCCACGCCCTGATTGACAGTTTGTACCGACACGGGGTGCGCCATATTTTCGGCTATCCGGGTGGGGCGATTTTGCCGGTGTACGACGAGCTGTACCGCTGGGAGGCCGAAGGCAAGATGCGGCATATCCTGGTGCGGCACGAGCAGGCGGCGGGTCACGGGGCGGATGGCTATGCACGGGCGACGGGGAAAGTGGGGGTGTGTTTTGGTACGTCGGGACCGGGGGCGACTAACCTGGTGACGGCCATTGCCACGGCCCATATGGATTCCATTCCCCTGGTGGTGATTACGGGACAGGTGCGGCGGTCAGCCATTGGGAGCGATGCGTTCCAGGAAACGGATATTTTTGGGATTACGTTGCCGATTGTGAAGCATTCTTATGTCGTGCGAGACCCCCGAGATATGGCGCGGATTGTGGCGGAGGCGTTTTACATTGCCAGTACGGGGCGCCCGGGGCCGGTGTTGATTGATATTCCTAAGGATGTGGGGGAGGAGGAGTTTGACTATGTGCCGGTGTTGCCGGGGCAGGTGAAGTTACCGGGGTATCGGCCCACCATTAAAGGCAACCCACGCCAGATTGCGCTGGCCAGTCAGTTGCTGCGGGAGGCCAAGCGACCGCTGTTGTACGTAGGAGGAGGGGCAATCATCTCGGGGGCGCACTGGGAGATCCAGCAATTGGCGGAGTGGTTCCAGATTCCCGTGACGACGACGTTGATGGGCAAGGGGGCCTTTGATGAGCGGCATCCTTTGTCGGTGGGCATGTTGGGGATGCACGGGACGGCCTATGCCAATTTTGCGGTAAGTCAGTGCGATTTGCTGATTGCCCTGGGGGCGCGGTTTGATGACCGGGTGACAGGCAAGCTGGCGGAGTTTGCCCCCCATGCCAAGGTAATTCATGTGGACATTGACCCGGCAGAGGTGGGGAAAAACCGGGCGCCGGATGTGCCGATTGTGGGGGATGTGCGGCAGGTGCTGGTGGATTGGTTGCAGTATTTGCAGCAGGGGCCGGCGCCGGACCCAGAGCGCACCAAACCTTGGTTAGCCCAGATTGCTGCCTGGCGCAGGGATTACCCGCTGGTGGTGCCTAGGGAGGGGGAATGGCTCTCGCCCCAGGAAGTGATTGTGACCCTAGGGGAATTGGCGCCCGATGCCTACTACACCACGGATGTGGGCCAGCACCAGATGTGGGCGGCGCAGTTTCTCCACAATGGTCCCCGGCGGTGGATTTCCAGCTCTGGTTTAGGGACGATGGGGTTTGGGTTGCCGGCGGCGATTGGGGTGCAGGTGGCGCTCCCGGAGGCCCAGGTGATTTGTGTCAGCGGCGATGCCAGTATCCAGATGAACATTCAGGAGCTGGGGACGCTGGTGCAATACAAGCTGCCGGTGAAGACGGTGATTATCAACAACTTTTGGCAGGGGATGGTGCGCCAGTGGCAGGAGGCGTTTTACCAGGAGCGTTACGCCCACTCAGCCATGGAGGCAGGGATGCCGGATTTTGTCCAGCTGGCGGGGGCCTACGGGGTCAAGGGGATGCTGGTGCGGCGGCGGGAAGAACTGGTGCCGGCGCTTAAAGAAATGCTGGCGCATTCGGGGCCGGTGTTGATGGATGTGCATGTCAACCCCACGGAAAATTGCTACCCAATGGTGAAGCCGGGCCGGAGCAATGACCAAATGTTTGGCCTACCGGAACGTCCCCGCCAACGTACAGAATGCCCTGCCTGTGCAGCTCCCATCCAGCATGAATTCCGCTTTTGCCCCGCCTGCGGTCACCGCTTGTAGGCTGAAATCAGCGACATGCGGTTTGGCCAGCAGGAATCTTCCCTTCCCGAAACTGACCGATGATGCTTTCGGCATAAACGCAGTAGTAGGGTCCTTGGGGGTTATCGCGGGGGGTAAAGACTATCCAGCTAGAAACTGCCCCAGTCCCACCCATGCGCTCACCCCTAGACCCAAACCGGATACTATAGCCATTCGTGCGATTACCATCCAGACTGGTTCGGGGGCCAGGAGTTTCATTTGTCTTAATAGCCACTAACCGTGCGTCGGCAGCGCTATTCATGAGGGGTTGCCAAGCGGTGTGATTCCGGCAGTTATTGATATTTCGTCCCCGTTCCGAACTGGCTGGCTGGACGGAAACCTCCACAAAACCGTTGCGGTCACGGAAACAGACTTCCCAGGAGCGGGCCGTGCGGATGGCCTGGCTTTGGGCTTCGCGGATTTTGGCTAGGGCATTGGCGCGCGCGTTATACAGCCGCTGATGGGTCAGGATGCTGAGCCAGCTGGGAGCTGCAATCGCTGCCAGAATTCCTATGATGACAGCGGCAACCACGACTTCTATCAACGTAAAACCCGTATCTTTTGCCAGACGTTGCATAGCCCTTTCCCTCCTTTCTTTATGTGGGTTGCCGGTTGTAGGTGCCCCGGGTGCGCACCTGGGTTTCTACTGCAGGCCGGTATTGGTTGGTGTTCTGCTCAATTTCTCGCAGTCCAGCCCGCTCCGCCGCATTGCCCCGTAGGTAGATGTACACATCCTGCACAAAACCGGTTTCCGCCCCAACCCGCTCCCGCACACAGGCATAGAACGAAGGAAAACCGGTGTCCGAGTTGATTCCCGTTGAAGAAACGTAACCCGGCGGACAAGGGATGTTTATCCGAGTTCTCTGCCAATCCACATTGGCAACAAGAGTGGCCGTCTCTGTATTGGGAACTCCCTGGCTATTCCATCTTGAGTTAGGGTTTGGAGCTGGAATGGTATTTGGCCATGTCGGTCCCTGCAATGGGTCGAGGCCGGCTAAGCGGTTAAATTGCTTTACATTAGGAGGATTTTCCTGATCCTGATTCAGACCTTCCCAATTGTACTGAGCAAAATGGCCTCGCTCAATGCGTGCCGGTCCCCGTGATGATTCGCTTGCCTCACCTGCCCAAGGACAATCATCATTAGTTCCATTACCAGGACGATACTGGTTGGCACACAGCAAATAAACCACCAACTTATACTGCGTGCGGGTGAGGTTTGCTACTTGTTCACAATCTTGCCTAACCTGCTGATTTACTGCGCTGCTACACCTGCGCGCAAACCAATCCAAAACTGCATATTCACCCAAGTTTTGGGGCGCTATATTCAAAAGATTCAAATCTGGTAAATCTTCCCGCTTCCAGAAGGCCAACACCGTATTGCGAGGCAGGCGAAGACCTGGGCAAGTCGTACCACCCCCCTCCCCAGTTCCTCCCAAGCACTTGCGGTCATACACCAACACTGCCTCTCGTAGCTCGGAAGCAATGAAGTCCAGAGCTTGGGCCATTTCCCGCTCCGTTTCGCCCCGGGCCGTTTCCGTGCGTTCGATGCGGATCATTTCCGTGACCATGTAAAGCAGGCCCGTCAACAACAGTGCACCCACCGTCGCCCCAATCAACAACTCCGCTACGGTGAACCCTCTGGAAGCCCGAGAGCGTTTATCACTTCCCGCACGGAGCCTACGCAGCAACCACTGACCCATGACTGATCCCCCCTCCTACTATCCTTATGGACTGCAGCGGGTAACACTACCGCCCAGTGATAGGCAGATGGCCCCCAACGAATCCGGCGAATCCGGCATGAAAACCCGCCCATACTGAACTGCTAGGGGGTTACTGAGACTTTCCGATGCCCCCAAGCGAATCGATGCCGGTTGCGTTCCCAGCGGCCCCGTGTAGGTTCCCTGCACCACCGCCCGGGAATACACCCGCACCCCAAACAGAAAAGCCAAGGGTCTGCCATTGGGAGCTGTCTGTTGCCGAATCCGGAAGGCCTGAATGCCAAAGTCCGGTCGCCCATCGTTGTTGATGTCCAAACGGCAGGGTGCCCTACGCAATTGAGTACGGTCTGGGCTTCTCAAGTCCCCTTCGAGGATGCAGAGATCAGCATTACGTAACGCACTGGCCGAAGGCGGGGGTACAGCATCTAGGGAAGCGGCACCATGGATAGGTGCTAAGCGATCTAGGTCGTTAATAAATTCCGCCAGCGTCCTACCGGCCAACCCCCGTTCCATCCGCAACCGTATGAGGTCAATATACCCTTGGGCCACCAGGTTGGCCTGTTCAACCCGTTGGTTTTGGGCACGGGCAGCAACAGAGAGCGTCACGATAGGTGGAATCAGGGCTGCCGTTATACCAATGATGGCGGTGGCCACCACCACTTCAATTAAGCTGAATCCATCATTGGGTGTCTGGAATGGCCTAGCTAGTAGCATTGCCGTACCTCCATCAGGGCAAGGACAGGGGACAGGTCAAACCAGGGGTGACAAACCGCCGCAGTTGGCAAATATAGGGGTCTTGGGCGGTCAACTCCAGCCCATATTCGTTGCGGGCATTGGAGAGTATCTTAAACCGCTGGGCCACCGGACCGGCTGGGGCATATTGCAGCGCCGGATCATACCCCCAGAAACGGGACGGTGGGCCGTAGTAGGGAATGTGTTCCTCAGCGATTGGCACCTGTTGCCGTTCAAAGGAGTCGAAGTCAAAGGGGGCCGTGGCATAGTTACTGAAGTTCAGCTGGATCAAGGAACCTTGGATCCTTAGGGCGCTGCCACTTTCCAAGAAGCGGGGGAAATTATGCAGACCACCATAGGCCTGGTTGCGACGGGATGGCACCAGACCGCTAATAATCACTGCATTGACCGCGTAGTCTGTACCCCGCGTCGGCACAGCCGCTCGATTTCTAAGAGGCTGGTAGTCATCAACGCCGATGGAAATCTGAGTAGAATTCTCCATGCGGCGGTGCGTTCCATTACTGCCCACAATAATGGGAGAACCCAAATCATAGGGATTTTCCCGCGCCCACTCTTCTCTTCTCGGCAAAGGATTTGTGGTAATTGCAGGTGTATTCCGGAAGGACGGCCCACCGGTGGTACATTCATTGCCGAACTGCCCATCAATGTCGGTCACGTTGCGAATGCCGTGCTCCAGATACCCGTCACAGAAATTGTGAGTAATTAGGGTAATCGCATCGGCCAGGATCTCAGCGGGTCGCCAGGTGTCTTGGTCGGCCTTAGCAAAAGCAAGATTACGGTTGGTCCGGTTGACGTAGAACTGGTTAAAGTTGTAAGGGAAGGGCAACAATGTGTTGAATTCTTCGATCAAGACTCCGGCATTATTCATGTGGAGATTAAATCCACTCTGGCCCCGAGCAAACTGAGTCATGATGTACAGGGGATTATCCGTCACAAAGGTCAGACCGTAAATATTTCGTTCCGGCGGTACCCCCACACGACTAATATCATTCCCGTTTACCAGGCGAAATCCATGTACCCGGCGGTCAGGGTCGGCGTAATAATCCACCGGTTTGCCGCTGATGCCATTGGGGGCCAGTGGCGGATCAGACGGGTTACGCGGATCGTAATTCATGCGGAAATCCAATCCTGGCCCATCGGCATAGTTCGTCTGCCACTGGGTTAAATAGGTAGTCCAGGTGCTGTTGGCAGGGCGCAGGATAGCATCCTCCCGCACCGCATCCTCCCGGAAAGCATAAATGATCCCACCCGCCCGGGCTGGTGTCGTAGGTGTCGGTGGCACACCCACAGCCAGCCAAGCATCGTTACTGCCACGGGGCCCACGATCCACCCGCCGCAGCAAGTCCAGGTCAAAGTCCATCACCCGTGCTGTCTGGAGCTGTCGCCCGTCGTACAGGGCCTTTTCTGCCAGCCCTAGCCGGTAAGCCGACAGACGTGCCCCTTGGCCTGGACCACTCTCATCGCTGATAATCAGGTCCGTTTCCCGTTGGTAGAGGTTGTTATGATTGGCTAGTTGCCCAGTGACTAGCGGCTCATTGGGCAGTTGCCACTGATCAAAACGGGTACGCGCCTCCAGACGAATCCCTTCAATAGAAGGCGTCCCCAAATTGGTCAACCCCCCGGTCGCCTGGAAGGCTCTGTAAACAGCCATGCGGTTCACATTGGCGATGTAGTCGCTCAGGACATAAGGCTCGGAAAAGCGCTCGTTGCGGTTTTGAGGACTACCGCTGGGCTGATTGTAGGGCGAGGGTTTGTCACTGTTGCGCAGGCCAATCCCATCCCCAGCGGTCCCATCATGGCCATGGTCATCTCGATTATCCACAACCCCATCCGAGTTCAAATCCCCCGGGAACAGATAGTACAAAGATGGGTACTTCGGCTGGGTTGGACATAGCCGCGCCAGGGCAATCATCTCCTGTTCGATTCCCTTGTGGTCTGAATTGTTTCGCTCCAGACCTTCAAATTTGTAACCAAAGTAATTGATATCCGCCAGACTCAGGTCACAGGGTAAATCCACGATGGTCTCCTGCTCCTCGGTTTGGCGGCGGTACGCCAAGCGTTCATTATTGGGGTGACGTACATTGGTCAAGGGGTCATTACCGTCTCCCGAATTCTGCTCAACCGTCTTGATACCCCCCAACCACTGCCCCGGCAGATACTCGTTGAACCCATAGGTCCGGTCCCGCACAATCTGCAAGCGCATATTCAGCATCCGCGCCAGGTACACCAGCCGATTCCAGTACTGATAGCGCGAGTTGGGATCCCGGCTAAAATTGCCAAAGCGTGTGTTGTCCCGAATCTGCGCCAGCGCCGCAATGTAAAACTCCGCCGGGATGTTGTAGCAGTTAAGGTTGCGGGTGGGAGTAGAACAGACTGTTGGAATATTCCCCAACACCCCTTGGCCAATTTCATAGTTACCCTCATGTTCCCGATGAACACCATCCTGGAGTCGCCACAGCTCATAGGCCAACCGCTGCAAGTCCACCCGCCGTAAGCCACTGACGGGATCGACCGGATCCGCCTCCTGGTATTTTCGGGGGTCTAGGGGGTTATTGGGGTCGCCCGGGGGAGTAAAGGGTTTCTCAATACGGGAATGGGGCTGCAGACTCAAATTAACTGACCTATTAAGAGTGCTCACATAAAAGGGGAAATTCAGGTAATGGCTCAGGTTATTGGCCAGTATCCCCAATGTACAGCCTGCCGTGTGGAGATTGGCCTGGTCCGCAGGGGACAGCTCGGCATAAGCCGTACCACTATTGATGGCTTCAATCGTCCGCCGCAGGTTCGAGAAATTCCCCCACATGGTCATAATGGGGTCAGGATGGACCTGGGTACGGCCTCGTGGCTGCTGTAAGGGTGGGTAGGCCCCGTTGGGGTCCCCGGCAAAGTACGCCAGATTCTCCAGGGCCTGCATCAGCGCCGTCTGGGGCCGAAAATCCCCCACCTCAAAGGGCGGTCTGTCAGGCGTACCAGCCCGACCATACTCCACATTCGCCGTTCCCCTGCCGGTGAAGAAATCTGCTGGCGGAAATAGGGCCTGTGTCTGGGGTGGCCGCACAAAGTTGGCATTCCAGCGGGGATACCGAGTCAGCCCCGAGGCCGAGGTCGGGTCCGCCGGACTCACCGGGTCCCCAAAGGTGATGCTGTTAAAATAGCTAGCCTCAGTTCCCGGGTGAATCGTACTCGACAAACACAGCAACGGCAGCGATTCATTCAACGATGGCCCCGGATTGGTGTGGTGGTACACCGCCGTGGCCTGGACTGCCGCCAGATTGTCCCGCTGGGTCCGCCGGTGTAACTGCCAGTTCAAACGGTTAGTACTCAGTTGGTTACTCGGCGGCATGTTACCCCAATTGTAATCACCTGCGGATGAGGTGATTAAATTCAAGAATAATGGTGGGTACAAGGGATCGGCTGCACCAGGTGACCAAATGGGTTCTCGCCCAACAACGGAGATATTCACATCGGGCCGGAAAAACAGGCCAAAAATCTGCCGACTTTGCTGGTTGGTACCACTACCGAAGTAGGCATTACGGTCATCGTCTCGATTTTCATTGATAATGCTTCCCCGTTTCGACGGATTGGCTGTCCAAGACTGCCAGTCAGACTGCCGGTAATTGTTTTGCCCCTCCCGGGTGCCGTAGGTCCGCCAGCCGCCCCAGACGCTCACATTCCCCAGCTCCAGGCGCTGACCCACGATCACCTTCATCCCCTGGCCCAGGGCACGCCGTTCCCAATAGCCATCCAGGCCATATTCATCCGGTTCCTCCGGCGAGGTCACATTCCGGGTCAACTGCTCCAAGCTATGTTGGATGTTTGGGTCTTCCGTCAGAACCGTTGTGGTAATCAAATCACCCGCTCGACCTTGCCACCGAGCAGCGCCACTGCAACTGCCACGGGCATAGGAAGACTTAGGACCCAGGCGGTTATCCGCTCGATAGGTATCATCCACGTAGGGGGGCACTTCGCACTTATCAATCGTAATCCGTTGCGCCAGACCCCCACCCCAATTGTTGTCTTTGTATGTGTCGTAGCTCGTGCTGCCCCCTTCCCGCCGCCGCGGCACCGGCAGATTGTCAGTCAACAAAAACAGGGGATCCATAGAAATATCAACCGGCTGGAACCGATCCTGAACGGCATCTGGGCTGGTGAACGTCGCCGGGTTCGTCGGATCACCCGGACCACTAGGGGTCTGATGGGCACCCGTAGCTACCACTCGCATCTGGTGAGTCGGCGGTGTACGCCCGGCCGGTTGCAGATGAATGAAGGTGTTATTGCCGGGATTGCTATTGTTATCCCGGTTAGAACCACTCATAAACAGGCCCCGTACCGAGATTTCCGAGTTCGCCGGCGGCAAGTAATAACAGGAGTTAGGAGCACTGATGAGAAAACTGCCAAAGCCGGCCCCCGAAGTCAAGATCAGACTGCCTTCCGTGTGCATCGCCCCGTTCCAGTTAAATTGTGGCCCCGGAAATATCTCCAGGTCATACCGAAACCAGGCCCCGAATTTATTCGCCCCCACAAACTGGCGGTCCTGCTGCAAAACCATTGCATTGGCCGTCAATTGGGGGTCTGACCGATTGGGAATAGTGACCGCATAAATTTGAAAATTCTTTAATTCCGTGGCACTACTACCACTAAAAAACCGTCCCCGCTCGTCCACGCTCCCTTGCGCGCCGGCACAGAAGGCATCAGCTCGCTCTGCTTGCGCCGGTGCATTGTTAACCAGAAAATTAGCCGCCCGCGCGCGCCGATCGGTCAAATGGGTGTAACTGTTATTAGGCGTACCGTCGGGGTTTAATACAGGCACCGCCGAATTCGACCCCCGGAATACCCGCCCAATGATGCTATAAACTGCTATCCCATCGCTGGGGTCATCGGTGCGACCATTACCGTTTAAATCCACCCGATAGGCCCACGTCGGCGCCAGGTTATCGGGAGTGAATGCCGCCGGAGCATCTAAACAATTGCCCGTTTGGGCACCACATCGAACTTCATCTGGCAAGGTGTAAACGTCATTGCCTGGCCGGGCCTCAACCGTTCCATCCGACCGGCGCCGGCGGTGTCCTAAAGCATCTTCATAGTCTTGCTCAGAGGGGTCGGTAGGCAGCCCCCTTTCCTGCGTAAACAAATACTCCAGCTTCGCCCGCGCCCGGTCAAGGGATTCCGCCGTCGGCCCTTCAATCATGACCCGCTCCCGCTGCCCAGACACCAAAATCAACCGATTGGCCGTCCGCGCCAGCAGACCCATCATCACTAAAAACGCCACAATAATCAGCAGCGTTGCCGTCGGTAGGACAAACCCACTATTTTGGCGACTGCGGTAGTAACAACTCAGTAACCAAGCAAGAACACCCCGCTGCAAACGTAACCGCCGTACCTGCTGCGAACGAGCCATAGCCTTAACTCCCGAGAGGATGAGGATCTAGTTATTTAAGGAGGATTTGGACTCCCCCTGGTGGGGATATGCTACCTATACCGCTAACATATCCCCGTACCCCTGCCTGTGACCGGAATCACCCGCCTGCCAAGGTAGCCGCTAGAGCGACAGCCAGGGTTCCCATAGCTTAAGTTTCCCTAAAACAGCCCAACCTTTAACACATCCAAGATAAACTTCTTTTAAGCAGTACAAAGTGAAGCCCTGCTCACGGTTAATTATCGCTATCTTGGCGACTTTTGGGGTAGTTGCGGCTGAGAATCTGCATCAGTTGACCAATGTCGGCATAGATTCCCCCATTCCTGAATGATTGGGGCATTGGCGCTGATTTGTTCAGCCGTGCAGGCCTGGGCTTCTTGCAACTCCTGAATTCCGGCTGCTAAAGGCGTTGGCGTATTCGCTAATTTGGGGGTGGACGATGCCCCTACAATAACGACTGGGGTGTTACTGAGACAGCCATGGGACGGCAGGGGTCTTTCTGGGGATGGTTTGCCTGGGGGTTTGTCGTGGCGTTGGTGGTTGTTATTTCTACCGCTTCTGCCTTAAATTATCAAAGAAGCTATCAAGTTCAATCACCGCCTAGTTCTCCCCCTGTTACACCACCGACAAGGATGCCAACCCCAACTCCGGAAACTCCTGTTTCTATGGCGCCGAAATATGGCCATTTCCCCTATGCAGAAATCAGTCGTGACCGCTTGATTGTGGTGGCTAGCTATGGGCGGGGGCAGTATCAACGCTATGTGGAAATGGAAAGGGAAGCTGCTCTGGCGCTGTTTCGCCTGCTGAATGCCGCCCGCGATGAGGGTTTGTGGATCATCCCCATTTCGGGGTTTCGCACCGTGGATTACCAGGCCCAGTTGTTTCAACGACAAGTCCAAAAACAGGGGTCAGAAATGGCTGCTGCTCGCATTAGCGCTCCCCCCGGCTACAGCGAACATCACACCGGTTTGGCCATTGATTTGGGGGATGGTGCCGCTGCGGCTAGGGGGGAAAGGGACGTTACCGAGAGTTTTGGACAAAGTCCGGTTTACCGGTGGTTGCAGCAACACGCCCACCAGTACGGCTTTGAACTCTCGTTTCCCCCCAACAATCCTCAAGGGGTGATGTTCGAACCTTGGCACTGGCGCTATGTAGGTTCAGCCTACGCCCGCCAGGTTTTTGCCGCCGCCCGCTAGACCAGAGGTGTAGCTAAAATCGCCTGGACCGCCTGCTGCAGCTGCTGATAGAGCTGATCCCGACTCTGGAATGTCTCCCAGCGCTGCCATATCTCCCCATTGCGTACCAGCAGCAGGGTAGGTAACATGCGTAAACGGTAACGGTTGGCTAACCGCAGGCTGCTGTCCGCATTAACCCTAACTACCTGCAACTGCTCACCGTACTGCTTTTGTAGTTGCAATAGCAGCGGATCAACCAACCGGCATAGGCCGCACCAGGGAGCGTAAAAGTGAACAAGGGTAGGTAGGGGCGACCGCAATACGCGCTGATCAAAATCGGTTTCTGAAATCGGTTTCACAGGGGTGATTCCTAACGGGGTTTATTAAATTGCCCTGATCATAACAGGTCAGGGATCAAAGTGCTAGGGTCCGGGATCGACTAAAATGCAAAATTTTCTTAAACGACGGAATAGATTTTAGGTCCTGGTTCGACCGGCAGCTCATCCGGTACTATAGTCTAAAGTGGGTTCTAGAAGCGACGATGACCGAGGCGCTGATTGAGTCGGTTTTGCAGGAGCAACGGCGGTTTTTCCCACCCGAGTCCTTTCGCAGTCGCGCCCGGATCGCTTCTTTGGACCAATACCGGCAGTTGTGCGACCGGTTTGCCCAGGACCCCCAGGGCTTTTGGGCTGCCTTGGCCGAACAGGAGTTGCACTGGTTCCGCCGTTGGGAGCAGGTGCTGGATTGGCAACCCCCCAAGGCCCGGTGGTTTGTCGGCGGGCAAATCAATGTGTCCTATAACTGTCTGGACCGGCATCTGGCCACGCCCCGGCGCAGGAAACCGGCGATTATTTGGCAGGGGGAACCGGGGGAGGTGCGGGTCATTACCTATGAACAATTGCACCAGGCGGTCGGTCGTTGGGCCAATGCCCTCAAGCAATTGGGAGTGCAACGGGGCGACCGGGTAGGGATTTACTTGCCCATGATCCCTGAAGCGGCGATGGCTATGCTGGCGTGCACTCGCATTGGCGCAGCCCATACGGTGGTGTTTGGGGGATTCAGCGCGGAGGCCCTCAGGGAACGGCTGCGGGCGGCCCAGACGAAGGTGGTGATCACGGCCGACGGGGGTTGGCGTAAAGGACAGGTGGTGCCCTTAAAACCCCAGGTGGATGTGGCGTTGGCGGATGACCGGGTGCCGTCGGTGGAACGGGTGATCGTGGTGCGACGGGCAGGGGATTGCGCCATGGACCCCCGGCGGGATGTCTGGTGGCACGAGTTAGAAGCGCAGGTTTCCCCAGACTGCCCGGCAGAACCCCAGGACAGTGAGCAAATGTTGTTTATCCTCTATACGTCCGGCACCACAGGGAAACCGAAGGGCATTGTCCATACCACCGCCGGCTACAACCTCTATACCCACATCACGGCCCAATGGGTGTTTGACCTGCAGGAGGAGGACGTCTATTGGTGTACGGCGGATGTGGGGTGGATCACGGGACACAGTTATGTAGTCTATGGACCGCTGTCGAACGGGGCAACGACGGTGATGTATGAGGGTGCCCCCCACACGGGTAATCCGGGGTGTTTTTGGGATGTGATCCAGCAGCACCGGGTGACGATTTTCTATACGGCGCCCACGGCTATCCGGGCGTTTATCAAGATGGGAGAAGAACACCCCCGGGCGCGGGATTTGTCCTCGCTGCGGTTGCTGGGGACGGTGGGGGAGCCGATTAACCCGGAAGCCTGGATGTGGTATTACCGGGTGATCGGCGGGGAGCGTTGCCCCATCGTGGATACCTGGTGGCAGACGGAAACAGGGGGGATCCTGATTGCGCCCTTGCCAGGGGCAACTCCCACCAAACCGGGTTCGGCAACCTTGCCCCTGCCAGGGATTCAGGCGCAGGTAGTAGACCGCCAGGGGAATCCGGTGGCCGTCAACCAAGGGGGTTACCTGGTCATTACCCACCCCTGGCCGGGAATGATGCGCACGGTTTACCAGGACGAGGAGCGCTTCCGCCGCACCTACTGGGAGCAAATCCCGCCCCGGGATGGCCAATACTTCTACTTCAGCGGCGATGGCGCGCGCCGGGATGAGGATGGCTATTTCTGGGTCATGGGGCGGGTGGATGATGTGATTAACGTGGCGGGGCATCGGCTGGGGACGATGGAAATCGAATCGGCGCTGGTGTCCCACCCGGCGGTAGCAGAAGCAGCGGTGGTAGGCCGTCCCGACGAACTCAAGGGGGAGGCGGTGGTGGCGTTTGTGGTCTTAGAAAGCCACTACCAGCCCAGCGAAGCCCTGAAGCAAGAACTCCTGGACCATGTGGTACAACAAATTGGTGCCCTTGCCCGACCCAGTGACCTGACTTTTACCGATGCCCTGCCTAAGACCCGCTCCGGCAAAATCATGCGGCGACTGTTGCGGGCGATTGCGGCGGGAGAAGCCCCTAGCGGCGATCTGTCCACCCTGGAGGACCGAAACGTCCTGGAAGCCCTACGCGAGATGTGAGCCGAACAACCAGCCACCCAGCAATAGGGTCTCTAAACCCCAAAACAGGGCCACGATTTGGGTTTCCGTCCAGCCGCTCAGCTCCAGGTGGTGGTGGTAGGGCGTCATCTTAAACAGGCGCTTGCCCACCCCATCCGGTCCCTTGGTGGCCTTGAAATACCACACCTGGGCCATGACGGTGACGGTCTCCCACACAAACAACAGGCTCAGCACCAGCAACAGCCATAACTGCTGGGTGACGATGCCAATGGCCGCCAGCGCTCCGCCCAGGGCGAGGGAACCCGTATCTCCCATGAACACCCGGGCCGGATGGTGGTTATGCACCAGAAACCCTAAACAGGCGCCGGCCAGGGCTACAGCGAACACGCTGAGGTCAGGATGGGTCGAGGCACAGGCTATCCCCAGACCGGTTAACGCCACCCCACAGGTCCCCGCCGCCAACCCGTCGAGACCATCGGTGAGATTCACCGCGTTGCTCTGGGCCACCGGTACAAAACCCACCAGCAGCCAAAACCACACCCCCAAATCCAGCGTGATGTTCCAGGGCAGGGCAATAGTGGTTGGTAGGTCGCCTTGCCACCACAGCCACAGGGTCCATCCCACCGCTGCTAAGATTTGCAAGGACAGTTTCTGGCGGGGCGCTAACCCCTGGTTGGACTGGGTCAGCAGGATGAGGGCATCGTCCAGGGCGCCGATGGCTCCGTAGATCAACGTGAGTATCACTACGGCCCAACCCAGCGCCGATAGGGTCTGACCTTGGCCAGCCAGCACCCCCAACGTCACCAGCACCGCCACCGGCAGAAAAAAAATCCCCCCCATGGTCGGCGTCCCGGCTTTTTTCAGGTGAGCTTGGGGACCCTCCCGGCGAATCACCTGCCCCAACTTCAGCCGGCGTAACCAGGGCAAAGCCAGGTATCCGGCCAGGGCCGCGCCACCGGTAGCCAGCCCTAGGGTCAGGACCAACCAAGGGACCTGGGGAGTCATCCATCCCAATACCAGCAGTAGTAGTGCTGCTAACCCCAGAACCAACCAGCCAGAGGGAAGAGAGGTCATCATGGGCTAACCCTGGCCGCTTACGCCGTCTGCATTCTAACCCAGCGGTTAGAACTCTTCCTCCTCTTCCCCTAACAAGTCCTCCTCCAGGTCCTCATCGTCGTAGAGTTCGTCCTCGTCGCCGGTCAACTCATCTAAGCCTTCCCCATCTTCATCCAACAGGGACCGATAATCCCCCACCGGGCTGGCGTCAATCCGGCCAATGGACTCCAACCAGTTCAAGATGGAAGCGTTCGCCGGGGTGGGGATGACATCCGCCGGTTGGTCAATGGGGATTTCCCGGAGGGTAGGAATCACCAGCGGCGGTTCGTCCAGGGGATTTAAGGTGGAGGACTCAGGTGTACTCATGAATGTCCTGCAGTAAAAGGCCAATAGCCTAGGATAACAAAATTCAAGGGCTACTGTGCTCAGGACAGGGCAACGGTTGAACCGAGCGGTCTAACCACCCCTGGGCCTGTTGGAGGTATGGGAGGGCTTGATCGGGCCGGTCGTGGAGTAGATAATTCAAGGCGGCAGCCAACTGTTCCGCGGCCCGGGCCTGGCGGTTGCCTTTAAGGCGGTGCCACTGCTCGGGCGAGATGCGCAACCGGTCACACAACGCCTGCGCCAATTGCCGGGTTTCGGCGTCCGCTGCCCACATGGGGATACAATCAAAACTGGTTTCCATTGTAGCGCGGGTGGGGGAAGCGGTGGATTTCAGCGAGTGGGAGCAGGCCCTGGCCCAGGTGGAACAGGAGCTGGCCGCCCTGAAGGCCCGTTATGCCCAGATTCAACAGGCCCGCTCCACCCAGGCGGAACTGCGCCACCGGCAAGCGCAAATTCGGGAGTACCTGCGCCGCCACCAGGACCGGGAAGCTCAAGCGGAACTGCAACAGATCCAAAAACAACTGGCGGAACTGGAACTGATCCTAGAAAGCCATCTGCTGACTTGGAGCAGCTTCAAACAACCCTTTTGGCAGGCGGTGCGCTTCGGCGGTCTGGGCCTGCTGCTAGGGGTGGCTTTGCAACGGTGGTGGGCCGGCAGTGCTTAAAACTCCCTTAAGCTTGGCTCCCTAGAGACCCCTTTGCCGCTATAGTTAAAATCTGTAGTCGAAATGACTACGGAAAATGAGTCGGAGGTGTGCCATGACGCAAGCGACGGTGGAGTTAAAGCCGATTCCGCGAATTGGGGACCCGGCGCCGGATTTTGAGGTGATGACCACCCATGGGGTAAAAAGGCTGTCGGATTACCGGGGCCACTGGGTGATTTTGTTTTCCCACCCAGCGGATTTCACGCCCGTGTGTACGACGGAGATGGTGGGCCTGGCCAAGCTGAACGAGGAATTTGAAAAGCGCAATGCCAAGCTGTTGGGGTTGAGCGTGGATAGCATCCATTCCCACATTGCTTGGTTGGAGAATATCCGCCAAAACTTTGGTATCGAGTTGCCCTTCCCCATCATCGCCGACATTGATATGAAGGTGTCGAGCCTGTACGGGATGATCCACCCAGGGGCCAGTTCCACGGCGACGGTGCGGGCGGTGTTTTTCATTGACCCGGACGGCATCATCCAAGCTCTGGTGTATTACCCCTTGACCAACGGGCGGAATTTGGATGAGTTGCTGCGCCTGCTGGATTCCCTGCAAACTAGTCGGGAGTACAAGGTGGCGACGCCGGCGAACTGGCACAAGGGGGAACGGGTGATCGAGCCGCCCCCGAAGACGGTGGAGGAATTGCGCCAGCGTCGGGAAGGCAATTATCCCGAAAAGGTGGACTTCTACCTAGTGAAAAAAGACCTGTAACCCCCGTTGCTGTGCTAAAAATAGGGGGTCGAGGTTAACGGGGATGCATGGGCGAACCACTCCAGGCCAGCCGCGGGACGCGGGACATCTGGGGGGCGGAAGTACTCCTTTGGCAACGGGTCGAGCAGCAGGCGCGGGAGGTCTTGACGCGGGCCTGCTACCAGGAGATTCGCACCCCCATTTTTGAGGCGACGGAGCTATTCAGCCGGGGGATCGGGGAGGGGACGGACATCGTCAGTAAGGAGATGTACACCTTCACCGACCGGGGGAATCGCAGCTTGACGTTGCGGCCTGAGGGCACGGCAGGGGTGGTGCGCAGCTTCATCGAACACAAGTGGTTTCACCTGGGGGTGCAGCGCTACTGGTATTTGGGGCCGATGTTCCGCTACGAACGTCCCCAGGCCGGGCGCTACCGCCAGTTCCACCAGTTGGGGGTGGAGGTTTTTGGCAGTGAGGACCCCCGCGCGGATGTGGAGGTCATCGCCCTGGCGCTGGAGCTGTTGCAGGGGTTGGGGGTGACGGGGCTGACCCTGGAGCTGAATTCCGTGGGGGACCCGGAGGACCGGCAGCGGTACCGGGCGGCGCTGGTGGACTACCTGACGCCCTATGCCCAGGAGCTGGACCCGGATTCCCAAGTGCGTTTGCACAAAAATCCCCTGCGCATTCTCGACAGCAAAGACCCCAAGACGCAGGCGATTTTGCAGGAGGCCCCCCGCTTGCCGGATTACCTGAGTCCAGCGGCCCAGGAGCACTTGGCCCAGGTGCAGGCGGGATTGGGGGCGTTGGGGATCGATTACGTGCTCAATCCCCGGCTGGTGCGCGGCCTGGATTACTACACCCGGACGGCCTTTGAAATCACCACGACGGCCCTAGGGGCGCAGGCAGCGGTTGTGGGGGGGGGGCGCTACGACGGTTTGGTGGCCACCCTGGGGGGACCGCCGACGCCGGCAGTGGGGTGGGCCATGGGCCTAGAACGCCTGATAACGCTCCTACAACAGCAGGGGGAGGTGACGGTAGCGGGGCCGGATGTGTATGTGGCGGCCTTTGGGGCGGGAACGGGGGCGTTGGCCTTGCAGGTGGCGCAAAAACTGCGGCAGTTGGGGCTGCGGGTGGAAATGGATTTGACAGCCAGCTCGGTGGGTAAGCAGCTCAAGCGGGCCGATAGGTTGGGGAGCAAAGCCTGTGTGATCATCGGGGAGGCGGAGGCGGCGATGGGGCAGGTGCTGGTGAAGTGGTTGGCTACGGGGGTGCAGGAGATGGTGGATTTTCCGGCGGGGTTGCTGCGGCTGGAGCGGTGGCGGGATAAGGTGGGCTAATGGCGCTGCCGGGGATTTACCGGGAACTGCAGGCCTTTGTGGAGGACTGGGGCCAGGGGGTTGCCAGCGCCGGGGTAATGCCGGAACTTGAGCGCTTCATTGCGGCTATTCCCCCCACGTTTCCGGAGTTGTCGCCGGCGGCCTGTTCCCTGGTGGTGGAAATCCACAAGCAGTTGCACCTGCTTAAGACGGATGTGCTGTTTTGGCAGGCGGCCCGGCAACCGATAACCCAGGCCCAGCGCCGGCAACAGATGCAGCAGCGGTTGCAGCTTTTACAGAGCTACCTAGACCAGTTGGCGGGCATGGGGGATGGCTAGGCAGCGGGTGGTGTTTTTCGGGACGCCGGATTTTGCTATACCGACGTTGCAGGCGCTGCTCCGGGAACCGGCGTTTCAGGTGGTGGGGGTGGTGACCCAACCGGACCAACCCCAGGGACGAGGGCAAAAAGTGCAGCCATCGCCGGTGAAAACCCTGGCCCAGCAATACGCCCTGCCCTGCTGGCAACCCGAACGCCTGCGCCGTGCCCCGGAAATCCTGGCGGCTCTGCGGGCATTGGAGGCGGATGTGTTTGTTGTGGTGGCCTTTGGGCAAATCCTGCCGCCGGAGGTGTTGGCTCTGCCGCGCTGGGGGTGCATTAACGGCCATGCCTCCTTACTGCCCAAGTACCGGGGGGCCGCCCCTATCCAATGGGCCTTGTATCACGGGGAGAAGGAAACCGGTGTGACCACCATGCAGATGGACGCTGGCATGGACACAGGCCCTCTTTTGTTGCAGCGGTCGGTGCCGGTGGATTTGTTTACAAACTTGCCAACGCTATGGGGTCAATTGGCCCAATTAACCGCTGAGTTACTAGTGGAGACGTTGCACCGGCTACCGGAGCTGACCCCCATCCCCCAAGATGAGCGGCAAGCTACCTATGCCCCCCTGCTGCGCCCCGAGCACTACCTGCTGGATTGGCGACGGCCGGCCCTGGCGCTCCACAACCAGGTGCGGGGCTTTTACCCGGAGTGCTTTGGTCAGTTCCGGGGGCAGCGGGTGAAGGTGCTGCAAACCATCCCCCTGGTGTCGTCGGTGTGGCCCCAAGTGCAGGCGCGGTTTCCCACGTTGGTGCTGCCGGATTTGCCCCTAGGGGAGGCGCCAGGTACAGTCGTGGCCCTGCTGAAAAAATGGGGCCCTGTGGTCACTACAGGCGAAGGACATCTATTGCTGCAAATCGTACAGCCAGCGGGCAAAAAGACCATGTCCGGCCAGGATTGGGTCAATGGCCTGCGGCTGGAGATAGGGGAGAAGTGGGCTACCCTTCCCCCCCTGGAGACCTAGTTAGTACAGGTTTTCTTCCTGGTGGGTGAGGATGGTGCAGTCGCCCGTGGGGTAGGCCACACAGGTCAGCACGTACCCTTGGCTAATTTGGTCGTCATCCAAGAAGGACTGGTCCGATTGGTCGGGGGGTGACCCTTCCAGCAACTTCCCCGCGCAAGTGGAGCAAGCCCCCGCCCGGCAGGAGTAGGGTAAATCCAAGCCGGCGCTTTCGGCCGCATCCAGGATGTACTCGTCATCCGGGCAGTCAATGGTGGTATCGATCCCCAGATCGGGATTGACCAACCGCACCTTGTACGTCGCCATAGGAGATTCTCCTCTGAATGGATGATCGCAGACAGGGGATACACCCCATTCATCACCATAGAACGGATGACACCACTTGTCCCCACTCAACGGGATTTGTAATCAAAGGCGGATTTATCCCTAGGTTTTCTTATAGGTGGGCCGGCGGTTTGGTTATCAGGGTTACCAGAATGGGACGGGAAACCCCCAGGGCCGGGTCACCGTCGCCGGATCATGAGGGCTTTGGTCAAGCTGGTTACAATGGCAATCACAGGCAGAGACAAGCCCATGACCACGCCGTCGCGCTTTGGGTTTAGCCAGATTCTGCAAACCTTTTATGCCGGGAAAGCGCTGGTCCGGCCGGGTGCCCGGGTGCCCAAGTTATTGATTTACTACCCCAACACCCCGGAACCGGAGGTGATTCCCCTCGTCGCCGAGCAATACTTTTTGGGGCGCAGCCGGCGCAATTGCGATATTCCCGTGCGGTCGGAGCTGGTCAGCCAGGTCCATGCCCTGGTGCAACGGCGGGGACGGCGCTACGTGTGGGTGGACCAAAAATCCACGAACGGAACTTACCGGGGCCGACGACCGGTTGAACAGCACGTCCTGCGCCATGGGGACCGTTTGACCCTGGGGCCGCCCCAATTGGCGCAAGTGGTGCAGGTGGTGTACGACGACCCACCGCCTTGGTATGTGCGGGCGCTGCGTTATGCCTTGGGGGGATTGGGCTTGGCTGTGGCAGGGCTGGCGGCGGCAGTTGCCCTGGAGTGGCCCAAGGTGGATGTGACGCCTTTGCCCAGTGGCCCTCAGGGACCTTTGGTCGTTGTGGCCCGGGATGGCCAGACACCCCTGACGCCCCCCTGGCGACCGGAACACCGGGAGCTGGCCCGACTGGAGGACTTTTCCCCCTACTTACCCAAGGCGGTGATCGCCTCCGAGGACAGTCGCTTTTACTGGCACCCGGGGGTGGACCCCATCGGCATTCTGCGGGCGATGGTGGTGAATCTCACTGGCGGGGAGGTACGGGAAGGGGCGAGCACCATCACGCAACAGGTGGCCCGGAGCCTGTTTCGGGACTATGTGGGCACGGAGGATTCCCTTGGGCGCAAGTTCCG
This sequence comes from Gloeomargarita sp. SRBZ-1_bins_9, assembly GCA_039794565.1. Taxonomy (NCBI): domain Bacteria; kingdom Bacillati; phylum Cyanobacteriota; class Cyanophyceae; order Gloeomargaritales; family Gloeomargaritaceae; genus Gloeomargarita; species Gloeomargarita sp. SRBZ-1_bins_9. Next base: position 199,217 of record JAUQVX010000003.1, read on the forward strand.
GGAAATGGTGGTGGCCCTGAAACTGGAGGCCCACTACGACAAAAAAACCATCCTGACGGCGTACCTGAATAAGGTGTATGTGGGGGTGGCCGGCTATGGGTTTGAGGACGCGGCCCGGTTTTACTTCGACAAATCGGCGCGGGATTTGACCCTGGCGGAGGCGGCAACGCTGGTGGCCCTGTTACCGGCGCCCAACCGCTTTAACCCGGTCAAGGATTACGACACGGCCCTGGCTTTGCGCAACCGGGTGATTGACCGCATGGAGGCCCAGGGGATGATTACGGCGGTGGAGGCTAAACGCGCCCGCCGCTCCCGCATCGAAATTAGTCCCCGGGCGAAGGCGAATCTGCAAAGCACGATGGCCCCCTACTTCTACGACACGGTATTGGCGGAATTGCAGCAACTGTTGGGGCAACAACTGGCCCAGGAAGGAAATTTTTTTGTGGAAACGACTCTGGATGTCCAGGCGCAAAAACGGGCGGAGCAGTACTTGGCGCAGTTTGTGGCTACCTACGGAAGCAGCTACGGCTTTGACCAAGGGGCGCTGGTGACGCTGGATGTTCCAACAGGAGGCGTTTTGGCCCTGGTGGGGGGGCGGGACTATCGCCAGAGCCAGTACAACCGGGTAACCCAGGCGCAGCGGCAACCGGGGTCGGTGTTCAAGGTGTTTGTCTATGGGGCGGCCCTGGAGCAGGGGATTTCGCCGGGGTTAGTCCTGGATTGCTCGCCGCTGGTGTGGCAGGGGGTATCCTTTGCCGGTTGTCGCTCCGGGAGCGCGCCTTTGGACTTAACCCAGGGGCTGGCCCTATCGGAAAACGTGATTGCCCTGCGGTTGGCGCAACAGGTGGGCTTGCCGACGGTGGTGCACTGGGCGCGTAAGTTGGGGGTAGCGTCTCCCCTGAATCCGGTACCGGGGTTGGTGCTGGGCCAAAGCGAAGTCACCCTGTGGGAGATGACAGGGGCGTTTGCGGTGTTGGCCAATCAAGGGGTCAGAGTTTTGCCCCATACCATCACCCGCATCCGCGACAGCAGCGATTGCACCCACCCCCAGCGCCCAGACACCTGCCGGGAAATTTATCGCGCGCCCCAGGGGGAACCGGTGATCGCGCCGGAAGTGGCCGTGACCCTAACCCAAATGTTACAGGCGGTGGTGACCCAGGGAACCGGGAGGGCGGCCTTTCTTGGGCGGGGGGAGGCGGGCAAAACCGGCACCACCAATGAGGCGCGGGACCTGTGGTTCGTGGGGTATATTCCCGGGGGCCTGGTCACGGGCATTTGGTTGGGGAATGACAACAACCAACCGACGCGGGGCAGCAGCAGCTTGGCGGCTCAACTTTGGGGGGAGTATATGAGTGGTCTATGAGTGATCCCCTCTTTGGTCGAATGCGCCGGCGTTTGGCCCTGTGGTACACGGGGGTGACGGCGGTACTGGTGGTGTTGTTTGCCGTGGCGGGTTATGGCTATGTGCAGGCGACCCTCAGCGATCGCATTGACGACACGTTGGACCACGTGGTGGAGGTGGTACAGGCGACTTTGCCCCAGCAGCCCCCGGTGTGGCCCACGGATGTCCAGGAGGACCAGGTGGCTCTGGAGTGGTTTGCGCCGACGGGGGAGCGCCTGTGGAGCACGTTGGATATGACGGTGGTGCCGCCGTTGCATCCGGGACCCTGGCGGGAAACGGTGAGCATTGGGGCTGGAGAAGCCCTGCGTCAGGTGACCCAGCCCATCTATCGAGACGGAGAATTGCTGGGGTATCTGCGGGTGAGCCATCCCTGGTTTGAGGTGACTAAACCGGTCCGGCAACTGCTGGTGGACTTGACGGTCGGGGGAGTCCTGGCCTTGATGGTGGTGGCGGTGGCGGGCTGGTTTCTGGCAGGGCTAGCCCTAGCTCCGGTGCGCCAGTCTTATCAGCAACTGGAGCAATTTACGGCGGATGCCTCCCACGAGCTGCGCAGTCCCCTGGCCAGTTTACAGATGAATTGGGAGTTGGTCCATAGTCAGTACGGCGACCAGCCCCCCATCCGGGCCATGGGTCACCTCATTCAACGGTTGGGGCGCCTGGTGGATGACTTACTCTTCCTGGCGCGGCAGGAGACCCAAGGCTTGGGGGTGGGGGAACCCTGCCGAGTCAATGATGTAGTCAAGGAGGTCTTGGCCGAACAGCAAGTGTTCGCGTCAGCAAAGGGGGTGCCGATGCAGGCGGAGCTAGGGCCGGAGCCGCTGTGGGTGTGGGGGAATCGCTCCCAGTTGCTGCGCCTATTGACCAACGTGGTACGCAACGCCTGGCAATACACGCCCCCAGGGGGTCAGGTGACCGTGCGCTGCCATGGCGATGGCCAGGATGTGGTGATTGAGGTGCAGGATACGGGTGTGGGCATTCCGCCCCAGGACCTGCCGCGGGTATTTGACCGCTTTTACCGGGTGGACCGGGCGCGGGAATGGGGGGGCGGCACCGGCTTGGGGTTAGCCATCGCCCGCAGCATTGTCCAGGTCCATCGAGGCAGCATCCAACTCCACAGCCAACCGGGGCAAGGTACGCGGGTGACCATCACCCTCCCCCGGTTCAAAGGGGCAATTCATCGGGAGCCGGCAACCCCGCCGTCACGCCCAAATTGAGTAAAGCCGTCCAACTGTCGTCCCGTACCCCCGCGTCTCCATCCTGGAGTCCCGCCCGCAGGGTTTCCACCACCTGCAAATACAAGGCTTCCGGCAACTGGTCCACCGGCAATTGGCCCAGTGCCCAGGTGCAATTGCTGCGCACCGCCGCCACTGGGTCCCGTTGCAGGGCTTGGCAAAGGACCGGCACCACCCGTGGGAGTAAGTCCCGGTGGGTTTGTAACAGGGGAACTAGAGCGCTGGCTGCCCACAGCCGTACGGCGGGAATATCCCCCTGCAGGGCCTGGAGAACGGTGGTAACGGCCCGCCCATCCCGGCTGTAGCCCAGCGCCCAAATGATGCCCTTGCGCACGTAGCCGTTGGCCTCCCGACGCCATTGCTGCATCAGGGGTTCCACCGCTGCCGGGGTGGGGTTACGGCCCAGGGCGTAAGCAGCACTCAGGCGCACCAAAGGACAGGCATCCTGGAGCAGGGGAATCAGCCGCTCCCCCGCCCGCAGGTCCTGGAGTTCACAAAAAGCCCGGGCCGCTTGCATCCGTTGCCAGGGGTCAGCCGCCGTCAGTTGGGCCAGCATCACCTCCGGGTCCGGTTGCGGGGTCTCCTGCCAATCGTCCAGGGGACTGGCCAGGTCGGGGGTCTCGTCGCTGAACATGGTCAAGCGCCTGGGGTGAACCCATTATAGAGTCTAACGGTGGCGGGTTCCCCGGTACTGCATCTGGCGGCGCAGGGCAAATTTACGGGTTAGGTGGGGAATATCCCCTCGGTGGCCCACCACGATCAGGGTGTCGCCCGCCTGGATGACCGTTTCCGGTTCTGGGTCTTCGATCAAGGTGCCATCAGCCCGGCGCAGGGCCACCACAATAAACGCCCGCTCGCCCCGTACCTCCACATCAGCAATGGTCTGGTCAATCAGGACGCACCCCTCAGGCACCAGCAGTTCATCCATGCGCAGATGAATCTCCCCCAGGATTTCGTTGATGGTGCTGCGGCCATCATTGCGGTCTAAAAAATCCAGCGTCGCCGGATGGGTAATCAAATAGGCCAACCGCAAGGCCCCAATAGTCGAAGGCAACACCACATGGTCGGCCCCGGCCAAACGTAATTTGCGCTCCGTCGCCGGAAATTCCCCCCGCGCCAGGATGGTCAACTGGGGATTCAACCCCCGCGCCGTCAAGGTCACAAACACATTTAGGGCATCATCCGGCAGGACGGTGGCCAAAGCCCGTGCCCGCTGGACGCCCACCCACAGCAGGGTTTCCTCGTCTTCGGCGTTACCCAAGTAGGCCAAATAGCCGTGTTCCGTGGCCTCGCGGATGCGCTCCTCGTTATAGTCCACCACGATCAGGGGTAGTCCGGCCCCCCAGACCCGCTGCGCCAGGATTTGACCCATACGGCCATAGCCACAGATGATCACATGGTCCCGCAGTTGAGCGATTTGTTGGTTCATGCGCTGTGACTCCAAAACCTCCTGAATTTCCCCTTCGGTCACAAACTGCACCAGGGCGCCGATCATCCCCACCACCGTGGCGCTGCCGAGGATAATAATCAGCATAGTAAAAAGCCGTAATGCCGGTGTATTGACGGGCCGTACCTCCCCGTACCCCACCCCAAAAATGGTAATCACCATCATGTAGAGGGAGTCCAACAGCGACCAGCCCGCCAGCAGCCAGTAGCCCAACACCCCCACCACCAGCAGCCCCACAAACGCCAGGACGAAAAACAACAGGTTGCGCAACCCCGGCGAGACCCACCAGTGTTCCCGCACAAACCGAGGATTCACCAGAGCAGTCAGGGAGCGGCGCGGCATGGGGAGGTCAGCACCACAACGTCGGTCGCCTACGATGCTAACGAATTGCTGCTTGGTCGTTACTCCCGGACCAACCAAGCCTGAATCAGCAGATTCCCCGGGGTGGTCACGGTGCCCCGATAGACCAGGATGACCGTCTGGCCGGGAGTACTCGTCACCAGGGGGGTTGTCGGGGGTAGGTCAAACACCGCATAAAATCCCCAAGGACCGCTCAGGGTATTGATAGACCGTTCGCGATACCCCTGCTGTCCCAAGGTTTCCTGGAGAAATTGCAGGGCCTGCTCGGGCTGGAGGGAGACGTGATAGACCAAAGACTGCCGGCCCAGCGCCTGACCTAACCGCACCAAATTAACCGAGCGGCTGCCGGGTGGTCGGGGTAAGGAGCGCAGTAAGGCGGCAACCTGCCCCTGGGCCATCGCCACCCCTACGACTGCCGTCACCACGAACCACCCGTTCATGGACATCAACGTAAAGCTCGACGGTCGTAAATTTTCCAGCTCCCCTCCACCCGCTGTAGGTCAAACCAGAACACCTCCCGGTTCACCTTACGCTGGCGCAGACGGCCCTGGCGATAGAGACTGAACCCCTCATGGGGAACATATTAACCGGGCAGATAACGCGCCAGTAGGGGACGTAATTTTTCAATCGTGGCGGGCGGTACTTGGTCTAGGGGGGTCAAGATGGCATTTTTCAGCGCCCGGTGCGCCCTGGAGACGGGGGGGACCTGGGCAATGCGCCGCACCGCTTCCCGGATGACCGCCTGGGCATTGGCCACATTCTGCCGCAGGTTGGCCAGCACCATCTCCACCGACACGCTGGTGTGGTCTGGGTGCCAACAGTCGTAGTCGGTCACCAGAGCCAGGGTGGCATAGGCGATTTCCGCCTCCCGAGCCAATTTGGCCTCCGGCAGATTGGTCATGCCAATCACGGTCGCGCCCCAGCTGCGGTAGAGTTCCGATTCGGCACGGGTGGAAAAGGCTGGCCCTTCGATGCACACATAGGTGCCGCGCGGATGGACCGTGACCCCCGGCAGGTTCAGCGCCTGGATTGCCTCCACCAGCACCTGGGCCAGCGCCGGGCATACGGGATGTTCAAACGTAATGTGGGCGACGATCCCTTCCCCGAAAAAGGTGGAAACCCGGTTACGCGTCCGGTCAATGAACTGGTCCACCACCACCAGGTCCAGGGGTTTCACCGCCTCCTGCAGCGACCCCACCGCCGACACCGAGATTAGATATTCCACCCCCAGCAACTTCATGGCGTAGATGTTGGCGCGGGCGGGGAGTTCCGTCGGCAACAGGTGATGGTGTCGCCCATGGCGGGCCAGAAATGCCACCGGTACCCCGTCCAACTTCCCAATGAATAGGGCATCCGATGGGTCGCCGAAGGGCGTGGGGATATGGTGTTCTTCCACGTCGGTGAGGGCTTCCATCCGGTACAGGCCGCTGCCACCGATGACGCCGATTTGCACCCGGGGGAGCACCATCGCTTCTCCTGACCACAATTTGGTTGTACTGTAGCACGCCCGGGGGAACTCTGGGCCGCGCGAACCGTCTAAGGGGCTGGTGTTGCGCTCAAGGTTTTCCACAGATGGATATTTTCCTGTTGCCAGTCCTACTGGGGCTGGTGGTGGCTACGCCATTAGTGCGTCCGGCGGCGGTGCTCAACCCCCTCCCGTCGGCAGAACTCCATTTGACCCCTGCCCAGCAAGAGCAAATTCAGGAGATTCAAACCCTGGCGGAGGCGGATGCCGTCGCGCTCCTTACCCCCGAACAACAGGCCCACTGGACCAGGGATAGTCTCTGGCGCCCTAGTCCCCACCTGGCCTTGACCCCAGAACAAATTCGACGGCTAGCCGCCCTGCGTTTGCGCACCCTCAGCCAGATGTATCACGTGCTCACTCCGCACCAGCAGTCCCAGGCGCGGCGTTAGGCAGAGGCGGTCGCAGCGTCAGGTACAAAGCTGCCCCCACCACCGGCAGGGCCATCAGGGCCAACCACCCCCCAGGTGCCAGCCCCCGCCGCTGCAGGTCATCCCAGGCCGCCAGGGGAAACAACAGCCACAGCAGGGTAAAGTCCAAACTCATCACGTGGATGAACCGATTGGTCTGAAAGGCCTGCCACCACTCCGCCCAGCTTCCCTGGGTGAGACCATACCCCAGTAGCCCCAGCGATAGCAGCAGCCATAGACCCCCCAAGACCCGGCTGTTCCAAAAGCGCAACCCTAAAGACTCCGACCCCTGCCAGCGTAGAAACGGGCGGCGCAGCGCCAGATAGGGCAATAGGGCAAATGCTCCCACCCCAAACGCCAGGGCAACAAAAGGCCAGGCCGGCAGTTTTTGTCCCTGCCCATCGGTCAGCAACACCCCCGCGTACAGGGCCGGCCAAACCCCCATCAGATTAAACAGGGCGACAACGAGCGGATTGATCCCCTCCACCTGAAACCGCACCAGGTGCTGGATAAGCTCAAGCGTATCTGGCTGTGGCGGCGGCGCCCCGAAAAAGGCATACCCCACCAATCCCAGCCATAGCAGCCCCAAACCCAGCCGGCGTGCGTCCATGACCGTTTCCCCCTAACCGCTTCTAACCTAGCACAGCCCTTTCCGGTAACATAGGCCTAATAGAACTCACGGCTGCATCCCATGTCCTACCTTGCCCCCCGTCAGCCCACGTACAACTATCTGCAGCACCTTGTCCTGATGTACGGCCATGCCAGCCGGCCCTGGACGGTTCCCGATTTACAGTTCTACGTGGCCCATCAATCCCCCCAGGGGACCTGGCATGACTGGCTATTTGATTCGTTTCTGTTTTTGAACATCACCAGTAGCACCGGGCGGGACTATCGCGCCGATGTCAACCTGGGCACCACCATGAGCGGCGAAGGGGACTTCTTTGCCGTTTGTTCGCCCCAGCCTGCCGGTGTCCAGGAGTGGGAAGAACTGTTGGATTTTTACGCCCAAACCCTGCGCACTCTCGACCAAACCATTGCCGAGTTGCTCCCCCATATCCCCCAGCCCTTGCCCCACAAGCGCAACGCTGTTTTGATGATTCCCTATCCCCACATCACCCAGACGGACTTCGGCTATCAGGGCTGGAACTTTTCCACCCAAGGCCAAAACCTAGACCGGGCCACCCGCCAACGCCTGGCCGCTTGCCAGTGGTTTATCAGTGAATTGCAAAAGCGCCTACCCCGTTTACAGTACGTGCACATCCTGGGGATGTACTGGATGTTTGAGACGGTGTTTCGCTGTTGGGATGTGGATGACCACTGGCTGCTCAAGGAATTGCGCCGCTTTATCCACCAAATGGGCTGGGCGTTTTGTTGGATCCCCTTCTACAGCAGCTACAACCTGCACCTCCTCGACGACTACCAAAACTACTACTTTGACCTGGCGTTTTTGCAACCCAACTACATGTTCTACCAGCGGGGGGTGAATCTGGCCCAGGCCGCCCAGGCCGCCCAGCAACGCAACGCCGGCATCGAGATCGAGTACTACCTGGAGTTGGACGAACCGATTGCCGTCCAAGGGGAACGCCAGCGCCGCTTCCGGGAATACCTCAATGGGGGAGTACTCTACGGCTATATGACCGAATCGGCCTGCGCTTACTTTCTCGGGCAACGCTCCCTCGAGCGCATGGCGGTCCATGACGACCCCCTGGAGCGGGAGTTTTACCAGGACCTTTATGATTTTCTTCAGGGCCAATACACGCCCAAGCCGCTACCCTAAAGGTAAGGTGGCCTGCCCTGGAACCCATGACCCCCGACGCCATACCCACGCAAATCCTCCTCAATCCGACCACGGAATTCCTGGGGGAGTTTCTGTTGCCCGACCAACCCCAACCGGGACATGCCCTGGAAGTCAACGGCCAGCTCTATATGGTCTTAGAGCGCCGCCATCGCTACCAATACCGGGGGGGCCGCTACCAACTCCACAAAATGGCCCTGCTGGTGCAAGTAGCCCACCCGGACCGCAACCGCTGGCGGGGTCAATGGATCATCGGCGATGGACGCTGTCTCTACAATGCCCGGTCGGAACTTTTGCGCTGTGCCGTCAATCCCCTAGGGCCATGCCAGGGCTGCGCGAGTTTTGAACCGGCTTCCGGTACAATCGCAAATGGCCCGTCGGGCAAGTAAGGTGCAGTGTTGGACCTCAAATTAATTCGGGAACAGCCGGAGCAGGTGGCGGCGCGGTTGGCGACTCGGCAGATGGCCATTGACCTGGAACCCCTCTTGGCTTTGGATGCCCAGGTGCGCCAGCGGGAAAAACAACGCGCCCAACTCCAGGCCGAGAGCAATGACATCGGCAAACGGGTGGGGCAACTGCTGCGCAGCGGCGGCGACCCCGACACCATTGCCCAACTGCGGGAACGGGGACAGGAAATTAAACACCTGCTGGCGACCCTGGAGCAGGAGGAACGGGAACTGCGCCACCAACTGCAGGACCTCCTGTTGCAGTTGCCCAATCTGCCGGCGCCCGATGTGCCCGTTGGTCAGGATGAAACGGCCAATGTGGAGCACTACCGTTGGGGGGATGAGTACAAGCCCAAAACCCAGGTGCTGCCCCACTGGGAAATTGCCGAGCAATTGGGGATTTTGGACACGGAGCGGGCGACGAGAATGGCCCGGAGCCGGTTTGTGACCCTGTGGGGGGCCGGGGCCGAACTGGAACGGGCGCTGATTCAATGGATGCTGGCCCAACATATCGCCCGGGGCTATGTGGAGGTCCTGCCGCCGTTTTTGGTCAATAGCCAGGCCATGGTGGGCACCGGACAACTGCCCAAATTTGCCCAGGAAAGTTTTGTCTGCCGGGACGACGACCTGTGGCTGATTCCCACTGCCGAGGTGCCCGTGACCAACCTCTACCGGGAGGAAATCCTCAGCGCCGAACAATTGCCCATTTACCACTGTGCCTGGACGCCCTGTTTTCGCCGGGAGGCCGGTAGCTACGGACGGGATACCCGGGGCCTCATCCGGCTGCATCAATTCAACAAGGTGGAGCTGGTCAAAATTGTCCGCCCGGAGACCTCCCCCCAGGAACACGAACAACTGGTGCGGGATGCGGCGGTGTTGCTAGAGGCGTTAAAGTTGCCCTATCGGGTGGTGGAGTTGTGCACCGGGGATCTGGGGTTTGGGGCGCAAAAGTGTTTTGACCTGGAGGTGTGGTTGCCGTCCCAAAACACCTACCGGGAAATTTCCAGTTGCTCCAACTTTGGGGATTTCCAGGCACGGCGGGCGGGGATTCGCTACCGGGAAACGGGCAAAAAAGGTACAGAGTTTGTCCATACCCTCAACGGGTCGGCCCTGGCGGTGGGACGGACCATGGCGGCCATTTTGGAGCATTACCAGCGGCCCGACGGTCGCCTTCAAGTCCCGGAGGTGTTGCAACCGTACTTAGGGCGGGAATGGTTATGAAATTGGGGGATTGGGTTGGCCTAATTGCTCTTCTCATTGCCCTGTACATCCTGTGGGAAATCCGGCTGCTGCTGCTGCTGGTGTTTGCGGCGGTGGTCTTGGCGGTGGTGTTGCAGGGGGTGGTGCAGCAGTTACGGCGCTGGCGGATTCCCCGAGGCCTGGCCATTGCCCTCACGTTTTTTACCCTGTTGGGGTTGATCGGCGCTTTGATTAGTTGGTTATTGCCCCCCTTTACCAAGGAATTTCAGGAGCTGGTGAAATTGCTACCCAAAGGATTTCAGGCCCTGGCCCGCTGGTCGGCAGAAATACAGATGCGATTACTGGGCGAAATGGTGTTTGATGTGACCAACAATGGGAATGTAATCCGACAGTTGCAAAACCTGTTAGCACCTTTTTTGGGGCGGGGGATTGATTTCTTTTTCAATACCATTGGTGGGCTGTTGTCGGTGATTTTGATTCTGGCGTTGGCGGCAATGTTTTTGGCCGACCCAACCACCTATCGCCGGGGGTTTATTCGTCTTTTTCCCTCCTTTTATCGCCATCGGGTGGATACCATTCTCCAGCGCTGCGAAGTGAATTTGCGTTCCTGGATGCTGGGGGCGCTCACAGCTATGACGGTGGTAGGAATTTTGAGTTTTATTGGTCTTTCCCTCCTGGGGGTGCGCCTGTATTTTGCCCACGCCCTGATTGCTGCGCTGCTGAATTTGATCCCCAATATCGGTCCGACGATGAGTGTCATTCCCCCGGCGGTGGTGGCCCTGTTGGATGCCCCCTGGAAGGCCATTGCTGTGGTGGTTTTGTATTTCCTTATTCAGCAAAATGACGCCTATGTGGTGACGCCCTATGTCATGTCGCAGCATTTGGAATTGCCGCCGGCTTTGACCTTGATCGGCCAAATTTTTTTCACCACGTTTTTGGGACTGCCGGGGCTGATTTTGGCCTTGCCGTTGCTGGTGGTGTTCCGGGTCTGGATTGAAGAGGCCTTGATTAAGGATGTATTGGACCCCTGGCAGCGCTGGCGGTGCTAGTCACGGCTTGCCGTAACCAGGCTTCGATCCCCTGGGCGAGGACCTGCGCTAAGCGTTGTTGGGCTGACGGGTTGACAATCCACTCGAATTCCTCGGGATGGATCATAAAGCCCAACTCCAGCAAAACGGCGGGACAAACGGTGGGCCGGGTCAGGGCCAGATTGCCCCAAAAGACGCCGTAGCTGGGGCGCTGGGCGTGCCGGGTCAGGTAGTCGTGCAAGAAACGGGCCAGGTCCTGACTCTGGGGGTGATACCAAAAAGCGCCGATACCCTGGGTGGCCCACACATCGCCGGCATCCGGTAGGGCGTTGTAGTGGAGGCTGAGGGCCACATGGGGTTCCCGCTCCTGGATCAGGCGCACACGCTCGGCCAGGGAAACCGCCACGTCCTGGGTGCGAGTCAGAAAAACCGCTGCCCCCCGCTGCCGCAACCGTTCCGCCAGTAATTGGGATATCTGGAGGGTCACCTGTTTTTCCGGCGTGCCATCGGGTCCTAAAGCGCCCAGGTCCTCTGGCCCCCCATGCCCAGGGTCAATCAGGATGCGCACACCCCGCAGGGAATCCACTGCCAAACGGGGGGGATGCCGCAGGTGCAAAACGAGGACGTTGTCCCGGTAGCTCACCCCATACCCCCATAGCTGGGCACCGGGGGCATAAAAGCGATAGCGCACTTGGCCGGGCGCCACCTGCTGCCAGGTGAAAAAGCGTACGGCGGGGCTGGGGTCCAGGCGAATGAAATCCGTCTGGGCGGTGGTGTGCCATAGGGTGATTTGGATCACGCCGGGTTCCTGGTGAATGGTGATGGGAATAGGGGTGGCCAAGGGAAAGTGAATTTCCGTCCATTCGGCCCCCACTTGACTGCGGACACCCTGCAAAACGGTGTGAGGTACGGCCCTGCTGGGGTGCAGACTCACCTGCCGGCGGTGCAGCCAACCCCCATAGCCCAGGCGCAACCAGTCCCCCTCCCAGCCGGTAACCTGGTCCTGCGTCCCCACCGGTAAAGGCGTCAGGCGAGCGTAGTCCGTGCCAGGCCCCGTGCGGGCAATTCCCTCCTCCTGTAGCGTGGCAAGGGCTAAGTCGTCGGGGTCCAAGACGGTCACGACGCCGGGACTCTGCCAGGTCTGTCCCCGCCAAACCAGTTCCGGTCGCCCGAGTACACCCGGTTGAGACCCCCGCCCACAGCCCCGATAGAAGGTGGTAATTCCGGTGGCAGGCGCTGCCGTCAACAAAACGTCCGCATTGGCCAGGGGTAGCCCAGACGTAACCGGCGTTAGGGGCATCTGCAGAGACCCCAAACGGACGAAAACCGGCTCCGCACCCGCAGGGACCACCGCCTGAAAACAGAGGGGTTCCCCTGGCAAACGGGCCACATCCACCGCCGGCGCCAAGGGCGTGGCTTGGGGTCTAGGCAGTACCCGCCGTACCCGCAGCGTTCGGGTTTGCGACCCCCCGCGCACAGTGATCAGGTTGTCCCCCAGCGCCAGGGGCACCGAAGGGGCAAAGTGTCCGGCGCTCGAGCGTTTAACCGGTTCCCCGTTCACCCACACCGGTTCCCGGGGGTCATGGGTGCCAATCAAAAAAATGCGGGGGGCGGTGGTCTCATGGGACGCCGGCGGGTACACCACCTGTAAGGCCATGGAAAAGACCAGGCTCCCCAGAAATCCCTGTCCCACTACCGCCGCCGGGGCACCTTGGCTAAAAAGTCCAGTTCCTGTACCCGCACGTTGGGGGTGGGCTGGGGTTGGGTCGCCACCTGCTGGGCCAGGGAACGATACAGTTCCGGGTCACCCGCTTTCGCCAACCTCCGCCGCCGGGTTTGCGCCTGCTGCTGATAGAAGCGAATCAGCACGTAATTCCAATCAATAAAGCCGATGCCCTCCTTGGCCCGGTAGTTGCCGTCGTAACGGGGGGTAACCAGGTTAAAGGGACGACCCTGCATCCGGCGGCGCTGGTAGGGCACCACATTATCCCCAAAAGTTTCCGTATATTCGTCACTGTCTATCAGTTCATTGACAAACCCGCGAAACCCCCGGGTGGCAATGCGGATAGACCAGGCGATTTCCTCATCCCGGTTATAGGCCGCCCGCCCCAGAATCCGCCGCAGGCAAATATCCACCAGGCGGTAGTTGTTATTGGCGGCCACCACCAGCCGGTAAAAGGGGTCCGATTGGGCCAGTCCCCGAATAAAGTCCCGCACCGTAATCGCCCGGTTTTTCAACTGGGATTCCAACGTCACCTGGCGACAGGACTGCAAAATTAAATGCTCGCTAAAAATTTGCCGGTAGGCCGCCCAAATCAGGGCATCCATTTCGTCGGGTGTACTCACATCCTCCAGACGATAAATGCGGGGGCTGTCTTCGTTGATTTCCGCCGGGCCAAAGTCCCGCACCCGATGGTTCTGGGTTGTCGGTCGGTAGGCAAGCAACGGTAACGTCATGGACACCACTCCAGTCAGGGACTTCCTTCAGGGTAGGTCAAGGGGTTCCCCACCGTCCCCAAAAGTAACGCAATGTTAAGGCTTTAATCCGGCCGGCGGCGCAGGAATTGCCCCAATTGCACCACCTGGGCGATCCCCTGCAACAGTAACAAGCCAAATCCCACCAGGGGCAGGGTTTTTACCCAGTAACGGGGCAGACCGCCGGGGTCAGGGGATTGTTCCCCCACCTGCCAGGACGCCACAACCGGGGGAACCGTCACCCAGATCAACAAGACCACAAAAGGCAGGAGAAACAGCAGCGTCCCCCACAGGTCCATCCAGGCGCGGCGGCGTTCTGACCAGCGGTTGACCAGCACATCCACTCGCACGTGACCGTTGTGGAGCAAGGTGTAGGCCGCCCCCAGGAAAAAAATGGCGCTAAACAGATACCACTGCAATTCCAAAAAGGCATTGGAACTAAGATTGCGGCCCACCGCCCGGCCCACGTAGCGCCCGAGCACATTCCACGCGCCGATTAATACCAGCAGGGGCACCAGAGCCATGGCTACTTGACCGGCGCGCTGACTCAACCGATTGACCCAGGATACCCACCCCATACCGCCAGCATACCCCGTTGCCAGTCGCGCTTCAAGCTTGTTAATATAGCTAATGCATTGGCAATGGGGTGTCGCCAAGTGGTAAGGCAGCTGGTTTTGGTCCAGCCATTCCGAGGTTCGAATCCTTGCACCCCAGTTTCTCCCGACAACTAGCTCCATGGGTCACCTGCCGCTGCTGGCCCTGGATTTCGACGGGGTTCTGTGTGATGGGCTGGCGGAATACTTTGCGGTAAGTGCGGCGGTCTATTGCCAGTGGTGCCCGGAGGTGGGCTGCCAGGGCCGCTTGGCATCCTTCCGGGAAGCCTTTTACCGGTTGCGACCGGTGGTGACCCACGGCTGGGAAATGCCCTTGCTGTTGCACGCCCTGGTCCAAGGGGAAGACCCCCAGACCCTGGCGACGGATTGGCCCCAGGTGCAGCAGCGCTTACTGCGGGAAACGGGGTGGTCGCCCCAGGAACTGGGCCAGGCGGTGGATGTCACCCGGGATGCCTGGATCGCCCAGGACGAACAGGGCTGGTTGGCCCTACACAGCTTTTATCCGGGGGTGGCGGCCCAGGTGCAGCGTTGGTTGACCCAGGCCCCTTTTGTGCCCGTGATTGTGACCACCAAGCAGGAACGGTTCGTCCAGGCCCTATGGCAAAGTGTAGGTATCACCTGGCCGGAGAAGTGGCTCTACGGCAAAAGCGCTGGGGAACCCAAAACCACCACCCTACAGCGGTTACGCCAACAGGCACCGGTGCTGGGACTGGTGGAGGATCGGCTGGAGACTCTCCTGGCGGTGCAGCAAACACCGGCCTTGCAGGATGTGCCCTTGTTCCTGGCCACCTGGGGCTACACCACACCGGCCCAAATGGCAACGGCCCGCCAACATGGCATCCAACTGTTAACACTGGCTGAATTTGGGGACCCCACCCTGCCCTGGTTGCCGACCCTGCCGAGGGGATCACATCAGGGGTATGGGCGTCATAACCCTGCCGGCTAGGGTTTTTCTGATAAGAAACTTTTATAGCTATTGGCCTGGCCGGGGGCTGACAGAGCTGGGGGGTTCCTGCTACACTTCGTTTGTGTGAGGAGCGAACCAGTGAGGGGTCTGAGACGAAACTTGGATAGTCGTCAGCCCCCTTTCTGGTTTATAGGGGTTTATGTAATTTTTGAGGCCAAGGATAGGGACTCTAGGTATTGTGCCGGGAATAGGGGTGGGGATGGGATTACTGCCTGGGGTTGGTGCTGAAACTGGGCTGCCTGTCAACTCTCCGGGTAGGTGATGCCTGGCAATTATAAACGTCGTGAAATGGGGCTGGCCGTTTCTGGGCTACAGTAGAGCTTGGAGGACTTGAGGGCACAACCCATGGAAACCAACATTCTGGCATTGATTGGCACGGCGTTGCTGGTGTTGATTCCCAGCGCGTTTTTGATCATCCTCTACGTGCAAACGGCCAGCCGCGGGGAAGGTCAACGTTAACTTTGAGCTGGGGCGCGCACCAACAACACCGGAGCGTCCGCATGCACCCGTACATAGTCGGACACGGAATTGCCCAGCAACCGGTCCAGGTCCACCAAACTCCGGGCGATGGTCGGCCGGCGGTCGGGAGAGCCCAGCATGACCAGGTCGGCGCTGACCTCCTGGGCGATTTGGCATAGTTGCACGCCGGGGTTGCCCTCCCGCACTATACACCGGTACTTCAAACCCCGTTGCCGGATCTTTTGGATGGCTGCGGCTAGGATGGGGTTGGCTTCCGGGCGCTGGGCCAATTCCTCTAGGGTGACCCCCTCCAGGCGCGGGTTGATGTCGGCCAACACCAGCTCGCCCCCCTTGAGGTCCTGCAGGAGAAACAGGGCCAGCTCCAACGTCTGCTGGGCGGCAGGGGAACCGTCATAGGCCACCAGAATCCGCTGGATGCGCTCGACATAGGTGTCGTCCTTCACCAGCAGCATGGGCCGGGATGCCAGTTGGAAAACGTATTGGCTAACGGAATTTTCCAGAATCGCCCGCAACCGGCCTAGCCCCCGCGACCCCATGATGATCAAATCCACCTCCAGTTCGTCGGCAACCCGGGGCACAACATCCTTGGGGTCCCCCTCCCGTAACATGGTGGTCACTTGCGTAGGCGGCAAACAACCGGTGCTAACCCCTTCGTCACGGCAGATGTGAATCTTGGCCAGAGCGTTTTTCAAGATTTCCACCCCTTCGGCTTGTTTGGCAACCATATCTTGGGCTGACGCCTGGGGAGTCACCACGTGTAGGACTGTCACCTGGGCTTGGCGAAGGCCGGGCAAATCAATCAGGGCGTTGAGCATTTCTTCCGTGTGACCCGTACCCGATACGGCCAACAAAATTTTGCGAATCATTGACGTCCTCCCACAGCCCAATCTATCTATAGGCTTAGACCAGAACCCTCGCCCCCGCCCGTACTTCTTCAGGTTTCTTCAAATTCAAACCACCGGCTGGGACACCCGTTGCGCTAAGTAGGCCAACACATCGGCCACCTGCGCCCGGTGCACCATTTGACCGTCAATACAGACGTTGGGACCGTACTTGCAAGCTTTTTGACAACCACTGGCCTCGACGAACACCCACTCGTCCCAGCCCCGCTGCCGCACCTTCTCGCCTAACTCTTGCAACAACGGCCCACTGCCCTGCTGGCGACAACGGCCCTTTTGACAGACTTGCACGCGACAGGGGGGTACGGTAACGGTTAGGGGTTCCGCAGGGGCAAAAATCAAAATATCGGTGGCCTGCCATCCCCCCGCATGCCAGCGCACGGCCACCTTCACCGCCATTCCCGGCTGGAGTTCTCGCAGCAACCCCGCTCGCAGGTATTTCGGCAGCTTCACCGGGTACTCCTGCGCCCCGTCATGAATGCGGATATATTTCAACTTGCCCTTGGCGGACGGCCAAAACCCGGTAAAGACGCCGCTGAGGATCCGCATAGCTGCAAGAAATGTGCAATAGATATTTTTTAGTATAGGGGATGGTGTCCGGTGGCATCCGCCCCATGACCCAAGTGTATTACGCGTGGTGGGGGCCGGGGATCCCCTATACCCAAGCCTGGACCTGGCAACGGGAGCAGGTGCGACAGCGCTTGGTCGACCCCCAGTTGCCGGATGTGGTGGCCCTGCTGGAGCATCAACCGGTTTATACCCTGGGGCGGGGGGCGTCCCTCCAGTTTTTACGCCTGCCCTTGGCGGAGTTGGGGGTTCCCGTCTATCGCACCGAGCGGGGAGGTGAGGTCACCTATCACGGGCCGGGGCAGGTGGTGGGCTACCCCATCTTGCGCCTGTCCCGCTACGGGCTGGATGTCCACCAGTACCTGCGCGCCCTGGAGGAAGTGATTATCCAGACGCTCAGGAGCTACGCTATTGCGGCGGGACGGAAAACCGGTTATACGGGGGTGTGGGTCGGGGATACCAAGGTGGCGGCCATTGGGATTGCCCTGCGTCGGGGCGTGACCATGCATGGGTTTGCCGTCAATGTCTGTACGGATTTGGCCGCCTTTAGCCGGATTGTTCCCTGCGGGATCGCCGCCTATCCGGTGGGCAACCTGGTGCAGTTCTGTCCGGGGTTAACGGTGATGCATGTGCAACAGGCCCTGGTGCAGCAGATGGAGCGGGTTTTCGGGATGACCATGGAGCAAGCGCCCCCAATTTCGATAAGATGCTAAGAATGACCCGTGGAGTGATGGCATGGACAAGGAGCAAATTTTTGCCAAGGTGCAAGAAATCGTGGCCGATACGTTGGACGTGCCGGCGGAAAAGGTGACCCCCGAGGCCCATTTCGCCAATGACCTGGGGGCGGATTCCCTGGCGACGGTGGACCTGGTGATGAAACTGGAAGAGGCCTTTGACATTGAAATTCCCGACAGCGCCGCCGAACAGATCACCACAGTGCAGCAGGCGGTGGATTATATTGCTCAACAAAAGGTAGCGGCGTAGGGGATGGCAGGTCGCGAGCGGGTGGTGGTCACAGGTCTGGGGGCCATTACGCCCCTGGGCAATACGGTGGCGGATTATTGGGCAGGACTGCTGGCGGGGCGCAGTGGCATCGGGCCGATTACCTTGTTTGACACCTCGGGCCACGCCTGCCGCATTGCCGGGGAAGTCAAGGATTTTGACCCCTGTGGGTACCTGGAGCGGCGGGACGCCAAACGCATGGACCGCTTCGCTCAGTTCGCCGTGTGCGCCAGTTTGCAGGCGGTTCAGGACGCGGGGTTGACCATCACCCCGGAAAACGCTGCCCAGGTGGGGGTGGTGATCGGCACAGGGGTCGGTGGCCTGCGGATTATGGAGGAACAGCACCAGGTGTTGCAGCAAAAAGGTCCCGACCGCTTGAGTCCCTTTACTGTGCCCATGATGATCTGCAATATGGCGGCGGGTTTGACGGCCATTCACTTGGGGGCCAAGGGACCCAATTCCTGTCCGGTGACGGCCTGTGCGGCGGGGGCCAACGCCATCGGGGATGCCTTTCGGCTCATCCAGCAGGGGTACGCCCAGGTGATGGTCTGCGGCGGTACGGAAGGGGCAGTTACCCCCTTGAGTATGGCGGCCTTTGCGGCCTGTCGCGCCATGTCCCTGCGTAATGAGGACCCCCAGCGGGCTTCCCGTCCCTTTGACCGAGACCGGGATGGTTTTGTCATGGGAGAGGGGGCGGGCGTCTTGGTGCTGGAGGCCCTCAGCCATGCCCAGGCCCGGGGGGCGCGTATCTATGCCGAATTGGTGGGCTATGGGTGCACCTGCGATGCCTATCACATCACCGCGCCGGTGCCGGATGGGGAGGGGGCGACGCGGGCAATGGAATTGGCTTTAAAGGATGGCAATTTGCGCCCTGATCAGGTGAGTTACATTAACGCCCACGGCACTAGTACCCCGGCGAATGACATTACGGAAACCAAGGCCATTAAGCGGGCACTGGGGGACCATGCCTACCAGGTGGCGGTGAGTTCCACCAAGTCCATGACGGGGCATTTGTTGGGGGGGTCAGGCGGCATTGAGGCGGTGGCAACGGTGCTGGCGGTTTACCACGACCGGGTGCCCCCCACCATCAACCTGGACCATCCGGACCCAGAGTGCGATTTGGATTACGTACCTCACCAGGCGCGGGCGATGTTGGTGGAGGTGGCCTTGTCCAATTCGTTCGGCTTTGGCGGGCACAATGTCACCCTGGCGTTTCGCAAGTTCCGCCCATGAGTCAGATTCGGGTGCTGGCCCTGGGGTTGATCCAGGAAGGGGACCGAGTCTTTGTTTCCCAGGGCTATGACCCGGCGCGGCAGTTGACGTTTTACCGGGCGCTGGGTGGGGGGGTGGAGTTCGGCGAACCCAGCCTCAAGGCCCTGCAGCGGGAATTTTGGGAAGAGTTGCAAGCCTCCCTGACGGACATCACGTACCTGGGCTGTCTGGAAAACATCTTTGTGTACAACGGCCAACCGGGCCACGAGATCATCCAGCTTTATCGCTGTCGCTTTGCCGACCCCAAATTTTACGCCCTGGACTCCATCCCTTTTCAGGAGGGGGAGCGCCGGAAATTGGCCCTGTGGGTGCCGGTGGAGCGATTTCTTAAGGGGGAACTCCTTCTCTACCCCGAAGCCTGCCTGCGCTATCTATCCCCCTGAATGACCCAGAACCAGTTGCCCTACACTAGACTGGGAAAGGAGCATCTAAACCCGACGATGCGGCGCCTTGATGTCTTGCTCATTGGCCTGGGGGTATTGGGAGCGGGGGGGGTCATCTATGCCCTGTTGCGGCTGTTGGGGCTAGAGGGGCTGACGGCAGGGGTGTGGACCCAGGGGATTTTGATGGGCGGTCTCATCCTCTGGATCAGTACCTATGCAGTACGGGTAGTGCGTAAGGATATGACCTACCACCGCCAGCGGGAACAGTATGAGCGAGCTTGGCTGGAGCATCAGATAGCACAACTCTCCCCGGAGGAGTTAGCGCGTCTCCAGGAGGACATCGAAGGCCAAGGTTAATCAATCACCCGCGCGACCACCAGGGTCATATCGTCCTCCGACCGCCCCTGCGGTCCCACAAAGGCCTTCACCCGCATAAACAGATACTCCAGGATGTCCTGGGGTTGGGTATGTAGGCTGCAGGCCTCCTGTACCGCCTGGGTCAAACCGGCAATTTCAAACCGCTGACCATAGGCATTCATGGCATCCGTCAGGCCATCCGTGTAATACACCAACACATCCCCCGCTTGGAGATAAACCGTGCCGTTTTCATAGCAACTGTTGGGTTCTAGGCCGATGATCATCCCCGCCGTATCCAGGGTTTGAATAGCAGGGGGACAGCTACGCCAGAGCAACGGGGGATTGTGGGCCGCATTGCAAAAGGTCAACCGGCGGGTCTGGGGGTCGTACTCCGAATAAAACAACGTGACAAACCGGTGGGAATTGGTCAAATCCTCGTACATGACCTGGTTGAGGTGGCTAAGGATGTCCGCCGGCGAATGCCCCCGCAACACCTCCGACCGCAACATTCCCCGCGTCATGGTCATGATCAACCCCGCCGGCACCCCCTTGCCCATGACATCGCCGATGACAATGGCCCAACGCTGCCCGCCCGCCACCGGAATGAAGTCGTAGTAATCCCCCCCCACCCGCTGGGCCATGGCATACCGAGACGCCAGCGCCAAACCGGGAATCTCCGGGCAACACTCCGGCAGGAGGTGTTTTTGGATCTCCGACCCCAGTTCCAACTCCCGGTCCAGCCGCTCCCGTTCCCGCAGGGCCAAGCGCAAATGTTCCTGCTCAATCGCTACGGCCGTCTGGTCCGCCACCAGGTTGAGGAGTTGCCGACGGGCGTCCGTAGTCACCACCCCCGGTTGCTCGCTCATAACCACCAGCCACCCCTGCACCTGACCCCCCACGATCACCGGTGTACTGGCGACCTCCACCCCCAGGACCACCGGCAATTCCCGTTCCAAACGCTCACCCAAGGCCTGTGGCGGGGTTGTTGCCGGTAAACCCTGGACATAATCCGCCAGTTGCGCCCGCAGGGTGGCCCATCCCTCCGGCCGGTGACTGTGAAATTGGTGCAGCACCAGCCGTTGTTCCGGTTCATTCCACAGCAGTAGGGCCGCTCCCTCCCCATCACAAACCCGCGTAGCAATCACCGGAATTAATTGCAAAAATTGATTCAAGTTATGCAAATTCCGCAGCGCCGACCCCAGGTAGCTTAATAGTTCCTGCACCTTGCGATGCTCCCGCTGGGAACGGGCCACCAATTCCTTTAGGGTTAAAACCCCCTGCATTGTGGCGGTTCGGGGATGGTCCGGCATGATCGGCCCAAGTCTGGGAAAATGTAATGCGTTATTTTAACACCCAAACGGGGGATGTCAAGGGTCATGAACGACATGCGCATCGAAACCGACAGCCTAGGAACCGTCAGCGTTCCTGCCCAGGCCTACTGGGGGAGTCAGACCGCCCGCGCTCTCCAGTATTTTGCCATTGGCCAAGAATTGATGCCCCGGGCGGTGATCCATGCCTTGGGGTTGATCAAAAAAGCGGCGGCGGCGGTGAATCAAGAACTGGGTTGTTTGGCACCCGAATTGGCCGGCCCCATTCAACAAGCGGCTCAGGAGGTAGCCGAAGGGCGCTGGGACGACCAATTTCCCCTGCGGGTCTGGCAAACTGGGTCCGGCACCCAAACCCACATGAACGTCAACGAAGTCATTGCCAACCGGGCCAACCAGCTCCTGGGCCAGCCCCTGGGCCGCAAAGCTCCCGTCCATCCCAACGACCATGTGAACCTGGGCCAGTCCTCCAACGATGTCTTTCCCACCGCCATGCACCTGGCCGCCGTGTTGACCTACCGCACCCACCTGCAACCGGCCCTGGCCCAACTCCAGCAGGCGATTCAGGAGAAAGTCCAGGCCTGGTGGAACATTGTGAAAATCGGCCGCACCCATTTGATGGACGCCGTGCCCTTAACCCTGGGGCAAGAATTTTCCGGTTACGCCGCCCACCTGGCCCACCACCAGGCCCACCTGGAAAGTTGCCTCCCCCAACTCTACGAACTGGCCATTGGCGGTACTGCCGTCGGCACCGGCCTCAACACCCATCCCGAATTTGGGCAACGGGTGGCAGCGCGGTTAGCCCAATGGACAGGTATCCCCTGGGTTAGAGCCACCAATCCCTTTGCCGCCTTAGCCGGCCACGAAGCCCTAGTGCATTTCAGCGGTGCCCTGGCGGCCCTGGCCGGTTCCCTCCTCAAAATTGCCAACGACATCCGCTGGTTGGGTTCGGGTCCCCGCTGTGGTTTGGGGGAACTACACCTGCCCGCCAATGAACCCGGGAGTTCCATCATGCCCGGCAAAGTCAACCCCACCCAAGCCGAGGCCCTGATCATGGTCGCCCTCCAGGTCATGGCCTGCCACAGCGCCGTCAATTTCGCCCACAGTCAGGGCAATTTGGAACTCAACGTCTGCAAACCCCTCATTATCTATAACGTACTCCAAGCATTGCACCTGCTGGGGGACGCCTGCCGTAGTTTTAGCCAGCATTGTGTGCAGGGGTTGACCCCTAACCTGACCCAAATCCAAGGTCATCTTCAGGCATCGTTGATGCTGGTGACCGCCCTCAATCCCCACATCGGTTATGACCGGGCCGCCCGGGTTGCCCAAAAAGCCTACCGGGAGCAAAAAAGCCTCTGCCAAGCCGGTGTAGAATTGGGCTATTTTACCCCCGAGGAATTTGCCGCCTGGGTGCAACCGGAACAGATGACCCGCCCTACCCTTTCCGGGGATAATGAAATCAGCAATTCGTCCCTGTCGCCATGAAACATACCCTTTCGGTTCTGGTGGAAGATGAAGCCGGTGTCCTGACCCGAATTGCTGGGTTGTTTGCCCGGCGGGGGTTTAATATCGAAAGCCTTGCTGTGGGGCCAGCGGAGCAGCCAGGTATCTCCCGGATCACGATGGTGGTCCCGGGGGATGACCGGGCCATTGAACAGCTCACCAAACAGCTCTACAAACTGATCAACGTCCTCAAGGTTCAAGACATCACCAACATCCCCTGTGTCGAGCGGGAACTGATGCTCCTCAAGGTGAACGCCACACCGGTCAGTCGGCGAGAAATCCTGGAAATTGCCCAGGTGTTTCGCGCCCGGGTGGTGGACCTGGCCGAGGATTCCCTCACCCTGGAGGTGACCGGCGACCCAGGTAAAATGGCGGCAATCATACAGATGTTGCAGAAGTTTGGCATCCGGGAGATGGCCCGCACGGGTAAAATTGCCCTGGTGCGCGAGTCGGGGGTCAACACCGAATATCTCAAAACCCTGGCCGGTCGTACACCCTGAGGGGGTTTGCTTCCAGAAAACTGGTGCTGCACTTGGGATGGCAAAAGTGATTCTGCTATGCTAGAAATTGCAGGATTTAGCAGGAAGAAGCCGATGGAAAATCTCGCGGAATTGCCCAAGGAACCGTTGACGGGAAAAGCCCTACTGAAAAAGTTGGAGGAGCTACGTCATCTCAGCCGGCGGGAGAAGGCGAAATACTGCGGCTACTACCGCATAAAAGGGGACCGGATACGGATTAACGTCTCCGAGTTTATGGATGCGGTTTTGCAGGCCAAAGGTGTAGAGATTGATAATACACGGGACGGCCGCGGTCGCGAACCGACCTATCGGGTGACGGTCCATCGCAACGGTCAAATTGTGATCGGTGCGGCCTACACCCAAAAGATGGGCCTCAAGCCGGGGGATGAGTTTGAAATTAAGCCCGGTTATAAACATATCCACCTCACCCAGGTCGAACGCAACGGCAAGACGGCCAAGGGTAAAGCCGAAGCCAAAGCTGCTGCCTCTTAAATTGCCTCGACTCCTCCTACGGTGACCCTCATCCTGACCACGGGCGACCCGGCGGGGATTGGACCGGAGCTAATTTTACGGGCGGCTGCCCTGTACCAACCCCGTTGGCCGGTGCAGGTGGTCGGGTCGGGAGATGTATTGGTGCGCACCTATGAGCGGTTGCGGTCATGGGGGCAGCCAGCGGTTGATCCGGCTAAACTCACGGTGGTGGATGTGCCGGCGCCGGCGGCTATTCAACCGGGGTGTCCTTCCCCCTTGACCGGTGCCTTAAGCGTCCGCTATCTCGAAAGGGCGATGACCCTAGGCCCCCAGGCGTTGGTGACGGGACCGATCGCCAAGGGTTACTGGCAGGCGGCGGGTTATGCCTATGCTGGGCAAACGGAATTTTTGGCCCAGGCGACGGGATCAGCCGCAACCGGCATGCTCTTTCTGGCCCGTTCGCCCCACAGTGGGTGGGTGTTGCGGACGTTGCTGGTTACCACCCACATTCCCCTGGCCCAGGTGCCTCAGCAGTTGACGCCCGCCCGTCTGACGGAGAAGTTGGGTCTGTTGGTGGAATCCCTGGCACGGGATTTTGGTCTTACCCATCCCCGGATTGCCGTCGCTGGTCTCAATCCCCATAGCGGCGAGCAGGGCTATTTGGGCACGGAGGAGCAGGACATCCTCATCCCCTGGCTGGAGCAGATGGGGCGTCAGTTTCCCCAGGTGACCTTGATCGGCCCTGTGCCGCCCGATACGTTGTGGGTAGCCCCCGCCCAGGCCTGGTGGTCCGCCGATAACCCACCCCCTTGGGATGCCTGCCTGGCCCTGTACCATGACCAGGGGTTGATTCCCGTCAAGGCCCTGGCGTTTGCCCAGGCGGTGAATGTGACCTTGGGGCTACCGCTAGTGCGCACCTCACCCGACCACGGCACCGCCTTTGATATTGCCGGTCAAGGGAAGGCCGACCCCAGAAGTTTTATCCAAGCCTGGCAATGGGCGGAGTGGCTATGGGAGCAACGAT